>CAYRAE010000652.1:0-1923 GCA_964422175.1 uncultured Luteitalea sp.
CGGCCGCTGAACGGATCGCCACGCCATCCGTAGGCGGAACTGACCCGTCCGGCCATTTCGAGCGACACGGCCGGCGTCTCGCGAGACGGATTCGCGGCTGCGGCCGGACTCGCGTGTCGGTGCGCCGACATTGTCGCCGCGGCTGCGGTGACAGCAGTTCCGCGAGCAGTCACGTCGAAGGCTCTCGGCTCGGTGTCCGTGATCGATCCCGGTGCGACAGCCGACTGCCGGCGCGTCCAGGCGTCGACCATCGTGGGGGTGAGCCCCAGCCCGCCCGCCTTCGCGAGATGGAGCGCGAGCTCGCTGTCGATGGTCGACGAGTACGTCTCCTTGCCGAGTCCCTCGCCGGCCGCCTCCTCGTCGAGCAGCGACTTGCGCATCTGCTTGATCATCTCGAGCATCAGCATCGACTCGAACTGCGCCGCCAGTTCGCCGAGCGTGGCCGCTTCTACCGCGGGATTCGCGCGGTCCGCGAGCCGTGTTCCGGCGGCGGACGGCGATACGGCGGCTGGTGTCGAGAGATCGTGGGTCATGGCAGCGGGCACCTGGCGCTAGATGACGACGATCTCCGCGCGGAGAGCGCCGGCAGCCTTGAGCGCCTGCACGATCGCGATGATGTCGCGCGGCGTCACGCCCAGCGCGTTGAGCGCGCGAACGACGGCGTCGAGCGTCACGCCTTCCTCCAGCGTGACGAGTCGCGATTCGGTCTCCTTCACCTGCACGTCCTGGTTCGGCACGACGACGGTCTCCGCCCGGCCCGGCGCGAACGACGCGTTGGGCTGCGACACCTCGTACGTCGTGCTGATCCTGACGGCAAGCGATCCGTGTGCGACAGCCGCCGCCCCGAGCGTGACGAGCGACCCGACGACCACCGTCCCCGTCCGTTCGTTGATCACCACGCGTGCGGGCACGTCGGATTCGACGGGCAGCGCCTCGATGCGCGCCATCAGCGCCGGCACGTTCCCGCGCAGGCCGGCCGGCACGGCGATCGCGACGGTCGCAGGATCGATTGCGCGCGCCACGCCGGCGCCGAGTGCGCCGTCCACCGCGGCGGCAAGGCGCGAGGCCGTCGAGAAGTCGGGAGTATTGAGGGCGAGCAGTACCTGGTCGCCGTTCGGCACCTCACCACGCGGTTGCGTCTGGACCAGTCCGCCGCCGGGCACACGGCCGGCCGTCAGGTGATTGACCTGGACCTTGTTGCCACCGCTCCCGGCCCCGAAGCCGCCGAGCGTCAGCGCACCCTGCGCGAGCGCCACGACCTCTCCGTCCATGCCGCGCAACGGCGTCGGCACGAGCGTCCCGCCCTGCAGGCTGCGCGCATCGCCAATCGACGACACGATCACGTCGAGCCGAACGCCCGGCCGCGCAAACGGCGGCAGTTCCGCGCTGACCATCACCGCGGCCACGTTCTCCACCTTCATCATCTCCGGCGTCACGATCACGCCGAAGCGCTCGAGCGTATTCGCCATCGAGAGGTTGGTGAACAGGGTCTGACGCTTGTCGCCGGTCCTGTTGAGGCCAATCACCAGGCCGTACCCGATGAGCGGCGACGGCCGCACGCCGACCAGCGACGCCACGTCCTTCACCCGTGTCGTCGCACCGCTGCGCGCGCCGACCGGCACGGTCACCACCAGCACGGCCGCCGCGGCAGCGACAACCCACCCCGCCCACCGTCCCATGCCTGACCTCCTCGTCTCACTCATCGATGTACCCATTCGAAATGCCGCGGTGCTGCGATGCCGGACATGTCACAACTCAGTGCCTGCCTCGCCGTAGCGCCGCAGGCGCGAAGGCGGGCCGGTCAGAAAATCTTGTTGATGATCCTGAGCAGGAATCCCGGCTTCAGGTTGTCGCGCATCAGGCCGCGGCCGTAGTACTGGATGCGGAGTTGCGCGATCTGCGTCGACAGGATCTGGTTGCTGC
>CAYRAE010000653.1:0-1922 GCA_964422175.1 uncultured Luteitalea sp.
CGCAGCGTGAAGTTGACCGAGATCGACATCGTGACCGGCGACAGGGCACCGTCGAGCACGAAGGGCTCGTAGCGCCAGGCGGACACGGCGTTGATGGCGGCCAGGTCGAGCAGATCGATGGATCGCGTCACGTGGGCGTCTCTGACACACCCCGTGGTCGAGACGAGGGCTTCCACGATCACCACGCCCTCGATGCGTGCTTTCAGGGCACCCCCGGGGTAGATGGGTTGCTGACGATGGAGCAGGCGTGGTGGCGTGAGCGCGCGGTTCGTCGATGAGGTCCGGCGCGCGACCGGATCGGCCGCGTCACTCTCGGCCAGGCACGTCGCCCACGCATCGTCGATTCGGGCCACGACGCGAGCGGGTTCGGTTCCCGGCAGCGCGGGCGGACCATAGGCGACCGACGCCACAGCGCCAAGCAACCGTTGGCAACTGGCCGACAATGTCGACGCGTCGAGTTTGATCGTGGCCGGCCGCCCGTCTGACCGATATGTGACGAACCCGATTCGTGCGTCGCTCGGCGCCGCCGCGCATCCCGTGAGCCGACGAAGGTCTGCCGCCATCGCACCGGGCAAATCGGAGACGAGATGGGCCGGTGTGCGCCAGCCACCGCGAGGCAGCCTGAAGGCCTCCGGCGCGCCAGGCTTCGCGTCGAGCAGCGCCTGTCGGCGGTGGTCGGGCATCTCGAGCCTGCTCGCAATGGCGGTACGCTCGGCTCTGGTGAGCACGGAGAGTGCGCCTCCCGAGAAGCTCAATGCGTTGAAGTGATCCGCCGGTACGCCGGCCAGTATGCCGGCGTCGATCGGGATGGTCCTGCCACCCAACCACCGGTCCGCGATTCTGCGCACCAGCGCATGGAGTGGATCGTCGGGCGCGGGACCAGACTGCAGCAGACTTGCGTAGGCACGTCCCAGCGCCGCATCGGCCTTCACGCGAACTGGTGTGCCGTACACGTTCTCCAGATACTCGATGACCTCGGACGCCGTACCCGCGTCGGTAGCCAGGCCGGCCATGAGTGTATCGACCTGCAGGGACACCGGTGCGCTGTGCGCCTCGTGCAGCAGCCCGCGCAGCGCCTTGCGCCTGTTGTTCGCGACGACGCCGCGTTCGAACCGCAGGGCTTCGTCCGGCGCGACGTGGCACAGGAGCGCGTAGATCGTCCGAGCGACAACGTCCGTCTCGACGTCGGCGACGTCGACCACCTGCGATACGACCGATGCCGGCCGCAGGACCGTCAACACCGACAACACCGACAGGAGTCGCGACTCGGACAGGTCGGGCGTGTCGACGAGACGCCTGTAGATGACCTCGTCCGCGCTCGCGGATCCGATGACAGCCAGCGCGCGGAGCACCTCGCCGAGCACCAGCGGATCCTGCTCGTTGGTCGCCGCCTGCACGACACGGCCCAGGGCGGAGCGTGTGTTCGTGATGCCGATCATCCGCGCGGCCGCCGCCCGGCGCGCCGGATCCGGGTCGACGAGCGCCTCGCGCCAGCGCTGCTGCACGCGCATGTCACTCGCGTGCGGGAGCAGCAGGGCCTCGACGCCGGGGGATGGCGTCATCGCCAGCAGTCCCTCCAGCGTCGTCGGTGGCTCGGCACGAGCGGCAGACGCCGCGCACGCCAAGATGACGAGCGCCGCCGCGACGACGCGCCCGGGAAGCGATCCGGTCCAGTTCATGATGTGTCCTGCCGCCCGCAAGCATCAGCTATCCCGCCGCCGCGCATCAAGTCGGCGCACCGGGCACCGAGCACCGGGCACCGGGCACCGGGCACCGGGCACCGGGCACCGGCAAACACAGAGACACGATGGAGCGAACGGGCGGCAGAGCCCGTGAAGCCATCGCGTTCCGGCGCGGGTGGCGGCGGATGTTGTGGGCGACCGGTTGCCGGTCATTCCCGTGCCCGCCATCGTCAGACGCCG
>CAYRAE010000654.1:0-1916 GCA_964422175.1 uncultured Luteitalea sp.
ACGGCGGGGCCGGCCGGGATGTCGCCGAAGTAGCGCTCTGCCTGCTCGAACGCCTGCGCCGCGGTGATGTTACCCGCCAGCACGAGCGAGGCGTTGCCAGGATGGTAGTACGCGCGGAAGAACGCGTGGACATCGTCGAGCGACGCGGCGTGCAGGTCCTCCGGATAACCGATGGTCGGCCAGCTGTACGGATGGTCCCTGTCGTAGAGCGCGTCGGCCAGCGCGATGCTGGCCATGCCGTACGGCCGGTTCTCGTAGTTCTGCCGCCGCTCGTTGAGCACCACGTCGCGCTGGTTGTCGAACTTGGCCTGCGTGAGCGCGGGCAGCAGGTGCCCCATGCGATCGGACTCGAGCCACAGCGCGAGGTCGAGCGCGCCGTTGGGCACCACTTCCCAGTAGTTGGTGCGATCGGAGCTGGTCGACCCGTTGAGCGACGCCCCGGCACGCTGCAGCGGCGCGAAGAACCCGTGGTCGTGGTGCGCCGACCCCTCGAACATCAGGTGCTCGAACAGGTGCGCAAACCCTGTCCGTCCGCGCCGCTCGTTCTTCGATCCGACGTGATACCAGAGATTGACGGCCACGATCGGCAGATCGTGATCCTCGTGCACGATGACGTCGAGACCGTTGTCGAGCGTGCGCCGCGTGTAAGGAATCTGCATCGGGCGGGCTCAGGACACCGGAGTGAGCGGAATGGTGCGGAACGCCTGGACCGACGCCTGTGCCGCGACCTGCTCGGCGACGGCGCCAATCGCCACCGCGACGACGTGATCCGGCGCGCTCAGGACGATGGGCACGCCCACGTCGCCCGCATACCGGATCGGCTCCGCGATCGGCACGGCTCCGAGGAATGGCACCTGGAGCTCCTGCGCCAATCGCTCACCGCCACCACGCCCGAACAGGTCGGTCTCGTGCCGGCACGACGGGCAGGTGAAATAACTCATGTTCTCGATGAGGCCGAACACGGGGATGTTGAGCTTCCTGTACATCTGGATGGCTCGCCGCGAGTCGGCGACCGACACCGTCTGCGGCGTGGTGACGACAACGGCACCGGAGACGGCCGTGTGCTGGCTCAGGCTGAGCGCCACGTCGCCCGTGCCAGGCGGCATGTCGACGATCAGGTAATCGAGCTCCGGCCACGCCACGTCCTGGAGGAACTGCCTGAGGACGCCGTGCAACATCGGTCCGCGCCAGATCACCGGATCCGAATCCCCGGCGAGAAATCCCATCGACACCGCCCAGATCCCGTGCTTCTCGATCGGGATGATCCGCTGGCCGTCTGTCTCGAGCGGCGCCTGGACACCCAGCATGATCGGGACATTCGGGCCGTAGATATCGGCGTCGAGCAGGCCGACGCGTCCGCCGCGCTGCGAGAGTGCCAGCGCCAGGTTGACCGCCATCGTCGTCTTGCCGACGCCACCCTTCCCTGCTCCGACGGCGATGATGTTCCTCACGCCCGGCAGCGCCTGCCGCTGGCCCGTGGGCACGCTGCTCGTGCGCACGCTCGACGTCATCTCGATGTCGACCGACGTCACGCCGGGCAGCGCCGCAACGGCGTCGTGGGCCTGCGATTTCAGCAGGTCCTTGACCGGGCAGGCAGGCGTGGTGAGCTCGATGGCGAACGACACGCGGCCGTCGTCGCCGATGGCGACGCGCTTGACGAAATCGAGGGCCACGATGTCGCGGCGGAGGTCGGGATCCTGAACCACACGAAGCGCGTCGAGGATCTGGGACGGGGTGGGCACGTTCACCCCTCGATTCTACCGGCGTTCGACACGCGTGGGCCGCGGGGCGCGTACGCCGTGCGAAAACACGAAGGGCGCGACGGTCAGTGACCGGCGCGCCCGGGAACGATGTCGGTGGGGTCAGAGGTTGGCGCTCTGCTGCTCCGCGATGTCGCCGATGTAGGGCATCTTCCA
>CAYRAE010000655.1:0-1904 GCA_964422175.1 uncultured Luteitalea sp.
CGGCGGTGGCGGCGTTGCGCGCGGGGGAGGTCATCGGCCTGCCGACCGAGACCGTGTACGGGCTCGCGGGAGATGCCTCCAATCCCGATGCCGTGCGGCGCATCTTCGCCATCAAGGGCCGCCCCGCGACCCATCCCGTGATCGTCCACATCGCAGGCCTCGACGAGATGTCGCGCTGGGCACGCGACATCCCACCGGCGGCGATCGCGCTCGCCGAACGCTACTGGCCCGGCCCACTGACACTCGTCCTCCCGCGTGCGCCGCAGACTCCGCTCGCGGTGACTGGCGGGCAGGACAGCGTTGCCTTACGCGTTCCGTCGCACCCTGTCGCGCAGGCCGTGCTGCGCGCGTTCGGCGGCGGGCTCGCGGCACCGTCGGCCAACCGCTACGGGCGTGTGAGCCCGACCACCGCCGCGCACGTCCGTGACGATCTCGGCGACGAGGTGGCAATCGTGCTGGACGGTGGTCCGTCTGACGTCGGGCTCGAATCGACGATCGTGTCGTGCCTCGACGGCCGAGTTACCGTGCTGCGGCCGGGGGGCATCAGCGCCGAGGCGATCGCCGCGACAGTGGGTACGCTGGACGCGCCTGACGCAGCAGTGCCCCGCGTTCCCGGACGGGTGGAGTCGCACTATGCCCCACGAACGCCCGTACAACTCGTGGACGAGGATGCGCTCCAGAACACGGTACTGGCGCACGTGCGGGTCGGGCGCCGCGTCGCGGTATTGGCGCGCCCGAGTGAGGCCGACACCGCGCCCGTCGACGTGCAGACCGTCTCCACGGGAGGAGACAGTGACGCAGGCCTGGTCATCGTGGGGGCGGCCGACGCGGCGACGTACGGACGGGAGTTGTACGCACACCTGCGTCGGCTCGACCACGCCGATGCCGACGTGATCGTCGTCGCGCGACCACCGCGTGGCGACGACTGGGCTGCCGTCCACGACAGGCTCGGACGCGCGGCCTCTCGCTGAGCGGCGTCAGGACGTTCGGCCGACGGCCGCGTGAACGTTGACTGGTGCGTGCCTGCCGGCTCGGTCTCCTGGATTGCCTCCCTCGCCATCGCGCTGCTCACCGGCCTCGTCGCGCTCGTCGCGGGCGGCGTGGTGGCCGACTGGTGCGCCACGTGGTACCGCATGTCGTCGTTCGAAGGTGCGTCGGGCTACTTCGTCGTGTTCGCCGCGCTCCTCAGCGGCATCGGCGGCACCATCGTCGGGCTCATCGTTGCGCGCGCTGTCGCCGGATCGGGTGGACGAGCGCTGACGGCGACCGGCCTCGCCGTCGCCATCGTCTGCCTCGTGGCCACCGGCGTCGCGTCAACCGCTCGTCTGCTCGCCGATGTGCCGCCGGAGATCGATGGCGAGAAGGTCTGGCTGCTTGTCGAACTGCGCTGGACGACGCCTCCCGTCGAACGGGCTGAAGCCCGTTCGCTCCATCCCCATACCCCGGACAACCCGCTCGGCAGCGCATGGCACATCCGACTCGGCTCGCTCAGTTGGTCCACGCTGCGGCGCGAGGAGCGGGGCCGGCTTTTCACGGAAGACGCGCGCCAGGAGGACAACGCCTGGATCGTTCCCGGCATCGTCGACGTCTTCACCTCGCGCGGCAGCCAGCTGCTCGGGGTCTACGACGGCGACCGCCACGTCACGGCCATGGCACTTCCACTTCCCCGCCATCCAGGGCACGCGCAGCTCACGTGGAGCGAGTGGCTGCCGGCCGTTGCCACGGGGGCCGACGCGGGCGACGCGCCCGTCAGCTATCGCTATCGCGTCGTGCCTCGCCACGCGCCCGTGCGCTGGCAGCACGTCGGGCCGTTCGTCGTCGAGACGCGCGTCGCCTCACTCTTCCCCACCGACGATACCGGCGTTCTTTCGGCCCAGAGCCGATTCGACGTCCGGTACGGCGAC
>CAYRAE010000656.1:0-1885 GCA_964422175.1 uncultured Luteitalea sp.
CCGAGTGGCCCGCGCAGCCGGCCCGAGCTGCCCACGCCATTCCCGGAAGGACCGAACTTGAGAGAAAAGTTCGAGTGATCTATTACGATCCAGCGATGTGGATTCCATGACACCAACGACAATTCGGCAGGCCATGAATGAACTGCAGCGATACTTGACGCTGCATGGTTTTGAGCGTAAGGGGAGAATCTGGAATCGTAACAGAAGTCAATATGTCGATGTCGTAGAGGCGCAGCGGTCGTCCAGTGAGCCTCTGCTTACTCTCAATTTTGGCGTATGTCTCAATGAGGCATCTACTCTGATGTGGCCAGAGTCCAATGCAACTGGGCCTCGAGAGCCAGCTGACTGCGCTATTCGTCGACGCATAGTCGATAGCGGAGGGAAGCGAGACTTATGGTTCGATAGTCGCGATCCCGGGTGGAATGATCATGCGGTGCGTGTAGTTCGCGAACAAGTCGTCCCATATCTCGATTCGGTGATTGATTCGAAATCTTTCCTGTTAGGATTGGCTGGAAATAGTCCTCAGTTGCCTCAAGACGCTGGTTACAGAGCATACGTGTTGGCCTGGAGTGGTGATCAGAGCCGAGCGTGCATGGAACTCAGCGACGCGATCGCCACATTGCATTCACCGCTGTGGAAGAAGCGGCTGCAAGAGTTCGCGTTGAGGCTTGGCTGCGTGACGTAGCGTCAGCGGTCGTGACTGTGACGTGTTGCGGGATCACAGTCCTGCTGACCAAGACAGTGGCGGTGCCGGCGGGCGGGTTCGGGCTGGAGGTGTACGCGCTGACGCCGACGGCGATCGTGGCCGAGCGGATGGTGTATGCCGGGCCGTCGTGGACGCTGGGGCACGCGGGGCCGGGGGCGGTGACCTTTGGCGGGACGGGGACGGCGTGGCGGTTCGCGGAAGGGTCGGGCGGGCCGTTCTTCGAGACGTATTTCCTGCTGACGAACCTGACGAGCACGACGGCGACCGTGACGCTGACGTACCGGACGGCGGCTGGGGCGGTGATCGGCAGTGATGTGCTGGGGGTGCCGGCGGGGGTGCGGGGGACGGTGTGGGCCAACGGGACGGCGGGGGCGCAGGCGTTCACGACCGAGGTGACGAGTACGCAGACGATCGTGGCGGAGCGGGCGATGTACTGGCCCGGCGGGTCGAGCAACCTGCAGAGCGGCGGCTCGCCCCTGAGCGAGACGGCCGAGGCCTCCGAGGCGAGCGAGGTGCGGACGATCAGCCCCCCCACGCCATACACGCTGACCGAGGGGGTGGAACTGCCGCCGGTGGTGGGGACGGCCGAGACGGCGGCGGTGGTGGTAGGCAAGCCGGTGCCGGGGAGTGCGGCCGGCGCGGGGCTGGGCGAGAGCAGTAGTAGCAGCGGACCGTCGTGGTACGGGTCACACCTGGGGCGGGGGAAGCGGTCATGAGCGCGCGACACGTGAGGGCTCACAGCAGACCGCTGGTGGGCGCCCTGGTCCTGGTGCTGATCGGCTCGACCCCCGTGATGGCCGAGGAGCGGGCCGCCGGCGCGATCCCGCCGACGCCCCTTCCGACACCGGTGCTGAGCGCCGGACTGTCGGCAGGCACACCGCTGTCGGGCGATGCCGTGGCGTGGACAACCCTGTCCGCCCCGCCGGCTCACGGCGAAGCCGCCGGGATGCTGCAGGGTGGCGGGGGCGGGCCGCGGTTCCGGTACTACGGGCTGGACGCGTTGGGGTCGGTGCGGGTGGTGTTCGATGGGGTGGGGGCGGTGGTCAGCCGCGCCGACTACGAGCCGTTCGGCGCGGCGGCTGCGACGACGACCGGGCCACAGCCGCGCGAACAGTACACGGGCCACGAGCGGGACGGCGAAGTGGGCGTCGACTACTTCGGCGCGCGCCTGTACCTGGC
>CAYRAE010000657.1:0-1879 GCA_964422175.1 uncultured Luteitalea sp.
CTGCGCAACGCGCCCACGCGCCTGATGAAGCAGCTGGACTACGGCAAGGGCTACGAGTACGCCCACGACGCCGCTGATGCCGTGACAGGCATGGACTGTCTCCCGTCCACCCTCCAGGGCCGCCAGTTCTATCGCCCGACCGATCGCGGCTTCGAGAAGGAGATCGCGAGGCGGCTGGAAGGCTGGCGCGAGATCAAGCGAAAGCGCCGCAGCCCCACCGACACCGAACGCTGACTGCTGTAGAGCCTGCGAGGCAATCGCGGGCGTCCGTGAAAGCGCGGGTCCTGTCGCCGGACAGCCCCACCCGTCCTCAGCCCGAAAAGCACTTGTACGGGAGACGTGCTTGCGGGCGGGCGGGGCACCCCGTCCGTCGCCACCCGCGCCGGGACGCGATTGCGTCACACCGGCTGGAGTCCGGATTCCACTCAACGCGCGACAGAGTAGGATGACTCCTTCGACGGCTTCACGATCCTGAAGTACGAAGACGTGACGGACAGCTACGACTGGGCCCCGGAGAAACAGCTCCGCATGGTCCGCCTCGTCGCCGGGAAGCCGCATTGACCACCTGCCCGGCCCCTAGCTCAATCGCCAATGTCCGGTGCCCGGCGACCGGTGCCCGACTGTGTTCAAATCCTCTCGAAACTCTTCTCGATCTCGCGGCGCGTGAGGCGCAGCATGACGGGGCGACCGTGCGGGCAGACGGTGGAGTACGCCGTGGCGTGCAGTTCGTCGAGGATGAACTGCATCTTCTCGAGCGGCAGCGGATCGTTGGCTTTCACCGCCGCATGACAGGCCATCGTCGCCGCGAGGTGCTTGAGCACGTCGTCCACGCGGCCGGCCTTGTCGAAGCCGTCGAGATCCTGACCGAGCGCGCGCAGGGCCGGCTCCACGTCGCCGAGGCCGATCAACGCCGGCATGGCGCTCACGCGGACGGACTTGCCGCCGAAGGGCTCTACGTCGAATCCCAATCGTTCGAGGTCGGTCGCATGCGCCTCGACGCCGGCAAGCTGCGCGGGATCCATCTCGAAGACGAGAGGCGTGAGCAGCCGCTGACTCTGCAGGCGTCCCGACGAGAGGCGCTCGTAGATGCGCTCGTACAGCACGCGCTCGTGCGCCACGTGCTGGTCGATGATCGCGAGCCCGTCCTGATCGACGGCGAGGATGTACGTGTGCCGGAACTGACCGAGCGGCTTCATCGGCAACAGCGTGTCGGGAGGCGGCGGCAACGACCCGACGCCCACTGACACTGCGTCAGTGGCCGCCGACGTCACGGCGGTCGCCTCAGGTGCCGTACGCTCCCACGGCGCCAGTGGATCGCCGTGCGACGACGCCGCACCATGACGCGGCTGCCCGTCGACACTCCCCTGCGCCACGGGTCGCCACGGTTCCTGTCTGAACGTCGGGTCAGGACGCAACACGCCGGGCAGCATCGGCATCGCCGGCAGGGCGATCGGCGCGACGGACGCCTGAAGCCGCAGCTCCGGCGCGGGGCCGGCGCCGAGCGCGTCACTCAACGCGCGACGCAGCACCTCGTGGACGAGGCCCTGTTCGAGGAACCGCACCTCCGCCTTCGTCGGATGCACGTTGACGTCGACGCGCTCGGGCGGGATCTCGATGAAGAGATGCACCTCGGGACTGCGCTCCTTGACCGTGGCCACCGCGTACGCCGCCTGGACCGCGTGCGCGATGGTCTTGTCGCGGACGATGCGTCCGTTGACGTAGATGTTCTGCGGCCCGCGTCGGGGCCCCTGATCGGCGAGCGGCGCGATGTATCCATGAACGCGTAACCCGCCACCTTCGCGTCGAACTTCCACGAGATCGGGTCGCGCCTGATAGACCTGATAGAACCGCTCCGCCATGTCGCTGGCAGGCGGGCAGT
>CAYRAE010000658.1:0-1874 GCA_964422175.1 uncultured Luteitalea sp.
CTTGAAGCCGAGCGCTTCGCGCCAGTGGATGCCCGCCAGCGTCGACGCCCCGAGCGGCCGCACCGCGACGTCGGTGTTGCCGATGTCACCCACCGCGGCTGTCCCTGTCGCCTCCATGCTGGCGATGGCACGCTCGACGGCCTCGACCACATGCGCGACCGATGAGGAGAGGCCGGCGCGCACGCCGAGCATCACGCGCACCCACGTGACGAAGTCATCGGCCGGTGGCACGGCGCCGGCCAGGTGCGAGAGTTCGAGGTGCGTGTGCGCGTTGACGAGGCCAGGCAGGATCACCGCGCCGGGCAGATCGACCACCGTGGCCGGCGGCCTGTCGCGCAGGGCCTCAGGCGCCCCGACGGCGAGGACCTCGCGACGGACCGGATCGACGTCGATCCACCCGTCGCGAATCTTCGGCGCCGCGACGGGAAGCACCCACGCGGCTCTGACGCGAACGATCGCCACGCGTCAGCGCGCGTCGGCCAGGCGAATCGACTGCCCGATCCGCTGGAACACCGGCGCGTACATCCCGACTTCGGCGTCAGGGGCGATGGTCAGGTAGTAGAACAGCGTGCCGTCCTGGAGGAACGTGGTGTAGACGGTGATCCGCTCCTGGCCGCCGAGTGGCGACGGGTTCACGAGCGGCGTGACGAGCGCGTACCGGCGCGAGATCTGCGTGGACTGCTGGTTGCCGGCCACGCGCAGGCCGGGGTTGCCCTGCGACACGGCGTTGAGCCAGGACTGCGTCGCCTGACGGAGATCGCGCGTCCCCGCCTGTGTCACGCCGAACTCCACGCCGTGCGTGAAGATCGTCTGGCCGTTGGCCTCGCCGTACCCGTTCTGCGGCACCGCCTTGATCGCGCTGCGCGAGGCGAGGCTCGTCCAGTTGGACGGCACGTCGGCCCGGAACACCTGGCCGCCGTTGAGGGCCTTGTACTGCCGCGACGGCGCAGGCACGGGCTGTCCTGGCGTGCCGACGGCGGTGGCCGCGCCGGTGCCGGTGCCTCCGCCCGATCCCGGCGACGCCTTCGCGAGGTCGCCCATCGACTTGGCCGCGGGCAGCGAGGCGAACGCCGTCTTGACCTGACCGAACTGCCGCTCATCGGCAGGCTGCGCGATCGTCAGGGCCTCGGCTTCACGCGTGATGTACTGGGTGCGATTACCCGGATCGGGATGGCTGCTCAGCCACTGCGGCGTGCCGCCAGACGATCGCGACTCGCGCGCGATGGTCTCGAACATCCGCGCGAGCGCACGCGGGTCGTAGCCGGCGCGCGCCATGATCTGCGCGCCCAGCAGGTCGGCCTGCTTCTCGAAGTCGCGGCTGTAGCGCAGGAGGATCGTGCCGAGACCGAACTGGCTGCCCTGCGCGATGGCTGCGCCGGCAGTCCCGCCGACCACCGCCCCGCCGATCGCGCCGGCGATCTGACCGAGCTGCAGCCACGGGTTCTGCGCCTTCGACGCGTTCGCCGTGCCGTGTCGCAGGAGGACGTGCGCGAGCTCGTGCGCCATCACGCCGGCGACTTCGCCTTCGGAGGCCGCCGCGTCGAACATGCCGCGGTGCACGAACATCGGTCCGCCCGGCAGCGCGAACGCGTTGATCTCCTTCAGGTTCACCGGCGTGAAGGAGTATTCGAAGACGGGTTCCTTGAGCTCGGCCGGTGCGGCAGCCACGAGTCGCCTGCCAAGGGCGTCGAGGTACCTGTCGATCTCCTGGTTCTCGATGATCGGGTACTGCTGGCGCACCTCGGCCGCGGCTTCGCGGCCGAGCTCGACGTCCTGCTGCGGCGTGTACTTGTTCTTGGGGGGCTTGATGACGGTCTGAGCCAGCAGGCCCGTGGTCGACATCGAGACGACCAGCAGCGTGGCCGCCATCCGGC
>CAYRAE010000659.1:0-1874 GCA_964422175.1 uncultured Luteitalea sp.
CGCGCAGCCGGTGCGGGTACTCCTCCTCGTCGAGTGGACGTCCGAGCAGCGCGGCCAGCGCCAGCAGGCCGACCTGCGCCACGTCTGATTCCATGTCGAGGCGCGGCGCGCCGGGCGCGAGTGTCGCCGGGATGCGCCACTCGCGCCACAACTGGTGGCGCGGGCGCTGCAGCCGGTCGAGCGCAGACGCCAGCGCGTGTTCGACGATCACCACGCGGCCCGCGGGCGTCAGGACGATGCGCTCCGGCCCCAGACACCCGTGTGCGACGTTGCGGGAATCGTGAAGGATGACGAGTGCTCCGAGCACGTCACGCGTCACCTGGAGCGCGACGCCGGGCTCGAAGGCGACCAGACCGTGCCCCGCCATCTCGAGAACGTCCGACAGGCGCGTGCCGGCCACGTGGCTCGACACGAGGATGGGGCCGCGTCCCTTCGTCGCCGGCTCGAGCCCGAGGATGCGGGCGAACTTCGCGTGCTGCAGCTTCGTGAGCCGGGAGACCCGCTCCCGCAGGGCGTGCTCCGCCGACGCGAAGGCCGGGTCCAGGTGGAACCAGTCCACGACCTCGCCTGCGCCCAGGTCGCGGCGCTCGCGCACACCGAGACCGTCGCGAAAGATCACGTCTTCTTCCGCCGGTTCCGGGAGGTGTGCTACTTTCACCGCGCGCGTCCTTTCCCGTTGTCGAAAGCCGCAGCGATCACACGCATCGTTCCGCTGGTGCTGCAACGAGCACACCAGGCCATCCGCCCCCGCACTGACGTGGCATCTCCTTGTCCAGCAGTCGGTTGCAGGTTCGGCATCGGACCAGGTGCGCTCCTCCGGGCCGGGTCCGCACACAAGCGTGCAAGGCCCGCCACGAATCTGTAATCGGCCGATATGTATCGCGCTTCATTCCGCTGCATCGCCGGGTGCCCGGGCACCCATCCGCTCTTCACACCGCTGTACCGCTGTCCCACCTGCGGCGACCTCCTGGAGGTCGCGCACGACGTGGAGGCCCTGAAGGACCGCTCCGCCGGCGCGTGGATGCGGCTCTTCGACGACAGGTACAAGCGCACGCTGTGGCCGTATGGGTCCGCGGTGTGGGGCAAGCGCGAGTGGGTGTGCCCTGATATCCGCGACGACCAGATCGTGTCGATGGACGAGGGCGGCACGAACCTGCTGTGGGCCGAACGCTACGGCAGCAGCCTCGGCGTGCCGGATCTGTGGATCAAGCAGTGCGGCAACTCGCACACGGGATCGTTCAAGGATCTCGGCATGACGGTGCTCGTGTCGGCGGTGCGCCAGATGATCACCGACGGCCAGCAGGTGCGCGCCATCGCGTGCGCCTCGACGGGAGACACGTCGGCGGCGCTCGCCGCATACGCCGCGGCGGCGGGCATCCCCGCGATCGTGCTGCTGCCGAAGGGCAAGGTGTCGGTGGCGCAGCTGCTGCAGCCCATCGCCAATGGCGCGCTCGTGCTGTCGCTCGACACCGACTTCGACGGCTGCATGACGATCGTGCAGCGACTGGCGGCCGAGGAAGGCGTCTACCTCGCGAACTCGATGAACAGCCTGCGCCTCGAAGGCCAGAAGACGGTGTCCATCGAGATCGTGCAGCAGTGGGACTGGCAGGTGCCGGACGTCGTGGTCATCCCGGGCGGAAACCTCGGGAACGTGAGCGCGCTCGGCGCCGGGTTCGACCTCATGCAGGCGCTCGGGGTCATCAGCAGGCGCCCCCGCATCGTCGTGGCGCAGGCGGCGCGTGCCAATCCGCTCTATCTCGCGTACACGAACGGCTGGCGGTTCGAGCCGGTCCAGGCGCAGAGCACGCTGGCCTCCGCCATCCAGATCGGCAATCCCGTCTCGATACGTAAGGCGATACGTACGCTCCAGGCTT
>CAYRAE010000660.1:0-1873 GCA_964422175.1 uncultured Luteitalea sp.
TCGATCTCGCAGGCGGATTCGACGCTGCCGCGCGGTTCTTCGATCGCCTCACCGTCTTCCAGCGCGCGGCAAGTCTCGGCGGTGTCGAGAGCCTGTGCAGCCTGCCCGTGTTGTCGTCGCAGTACGGCTGGACCGACGATCAGCTCGCGCGCGCCGGGGTGACGCGCGGCATGGTCAGGCTGTCGGTGGGCATCGAAGGTGTCGACGACCTCATCGCCGACGTGGATCAGGCGCTGGGGTGACCATCGGGAAGTTCAGAACTTCACGATGTCAGGATTGCGAGAGCGTGCGCGGCGCGCGCGAGCGCGTCAGGGCCGCGGGCACACGCCGGGGGTGAGTGACGTCCCGTCGGCGGAGAGGCACCACGTGCTGCCGAACGTGTCCCGTGCGTGGTACGCGGCATCGTCGCCTCGGGTCCCGCGGGCGGAGCCTTCTCCCAGCACGAGCTTGATCTGCGTGTCGTAACCCGTGCGGTAGACCCACGCGCCCCGCACGTTGTCGGGCAGGGCGAGACAGTCAACGAGGACCGGACGTGCCATGTCCGCTTGCGCCGATTGCAGTGTCGACGCCACGGCCGACGTGATGGTCGATGCGTCTCGCCAGGCCGTGAGTCGCAGCGCCGTACCTGCCATGGAGACGATGAGCACGCCAGCCAGCGCGACGTTCGCGAGGCGCGGCGCGCGGGCGTGAACCGCTGCCGCGACGAGCCCCACGCTGGCGGCCACCATCACCGAGGGCAGGTACATGAGGCGCGACACCTCGTCGGCGATGAAGCC
Source organism: uncultured Luteitalea sp. (assembly GCA_964422175.1). GTDB lineage: Bacteria > Acidobacteriota > Vicinamibacteria > Vicinamibacterales > Vicinamibacteraceae > Luteitalea. The sequence continues at coordinate 777 of CAYRAE010000660.1, forward strand.
GAGGGTCCCCATCATGTTGACGATCGGTACGAACGCCGCGAGATAGGCCGCTGCAAGCACCGGGGTGCGCCACGCCATGACACCCGCGCTCACGAGCGCGGCCAGCATCCATGGCCATAGCGACATCCCGTCCAGCGGCGTCCTGATGTACACGGGCACGCTCGCCAACGGCAGCGACAGCAACGGGTTCAGCAACTGCGCCACGGCGAGATGACCGTGCCAACCGTATCCTCCGAGGCCTCCGAAGAGCGCCCAGCGAATGGCGAAGTAGACGGGCAGGAGCGCGAGGAACGCCACCGCGAGCCCGCGTGGTACCGGCGCGACGTGCGCCTCGCCGGTCAGCGCATGCAGGTGCCGTGACGAGAAGACCAGCACGATCACCGGCAGGGCGATGGCGGCTTCCTTCGAGAACAGCGCCAGCGCGGCGCACGTCAGGCTGCCTGCCGCGAGCGCGGGGCGCCAGCGGTCGCCGCACGCCAGGGCGAGGTGCAGGGAGACCAGGGAGAACAGCGTGGCGAGCAGGTCGTAGCGGCCGGAGAGCCACTGCACGGCGGAGACGGCCGTCGGGCTCAACGCGAAGAAGGCGGCAGCGGCAAAGGACGCGCGCGATGCGGTTCGGGGCGACGCGTACCGCGAGGCCAGCAATCCCACCAACGCCGCATTCGCCACGTGCAGGACGAGATTGACCAGATGGTGGCCAGCGGCGAACGTGCCGAACACCGACGTCGTCGTCTGCCAGAGCGTGTCGGTCACGGGCCGCAGCCACGTCGTCCACGGCGGATGTGCGAGCCCGTCCACGAACGATCGCGTGAGCGCCCAGTGCAACAGGTCGTAGTCATCGGAGACGAAGTTGTCACCGAGCCGCGCGGCGTAGACCACGAGGGGCAGCAGCGCTCCGATCAACAGCGGACGCACGCGCCGCCCGGTCCTCGCACCGAAACCGTTCACACGTGGCCTCCCGAGCTACGCCGTCGGCACGAGAGCCGTGGTCGCGGCTTTCTGCTCGTCTTTCCTGCCGTGTTCGTCCTTCTTGCCGGCTGGCGTGTCGTGGATGAACTGCTCGGCCATCGCGGCCACGGCGGCGTTGATCTGGGCGG
>CAYRAE010000661.1:0-1871 GCA_964422175.1 uncultured Luteitalea sp.
CGCGCTGCACGAACGAGAGCGGCTGTGCCGCTGGTGTCGATTCCTGAGTCATGGGCAACCGTTGGGACCAAGTGGATGCACGCCGACGCGACGCGTCCCGTCCAAGAGGGCTTGGTCGTCACGCGTATAGTACGCAACCCTCGCGACGGATGTTCGGAAGCGAACACACGCGTGCGAGGGACGGATTGACGGGCCGGTCTCGGAGAGCCGGCCCTACCTCCAGGGGCCCGGCCGCACACTGCGACGATCGGGAGGACCGCCCCCGCCGAACCGACGACGTCCCCCTCATTCGTCATTCGTCATTCGGCATTCCTCCCCGCATTCCCGGCATCGCGGCATTCCCGGCATTTACACTGTCCACATGATGTTCCGCGTGGCTGTCGGGCTGGTGATGGGGGTGCTCGTGGGCGTGGGCACGGCCCGGGGGCAGGGGTTCGAGGCGGTCGGGACACGGGCGCTCGGGATGGGCGGGGCGTTCGTGGCCGTGGCAGACGATGCCTCGGCGACGTACTGGAATCCTGCAGGCCTCGTGACGGGCGATCTGGTGTCCGTGGTTGTGGAGACCGGCGTTGCGCAGGCTGACGCGCTCCCGACGCCTTCTCGCGTCGGCGGCACGCTCGTGGCGCTCGGCACCTGGCCCGTTGGTGCCACCTTCTATCGACTGTCCTCCACGGCGGCCCGGCACGTGCCCGCCGGGGATCCGGCGGCTGCGTCCACCGCCAGGTTTGGCCGGCTCACCACCACCCACGTCGGCGTCAACGTGCTCCAGACCCTCGCGCCGGGGCTGCACGTCGGGACCACGCTGAAGTACGTCCACGGCTCGGCGGGCGCCGATGTCGTGTCGCCGTCCCCCGGCGATCTGCTCGACGCGGCAAGCCGCGTCGGCCGCGCGGGCAGCCAGCGCTTCGATATGGACGCCGGGGCGATTGCCGACATCAAGCGCGTGAAGCTCGGGCTCACGGTCCGCAACCTGTTCGAGCCGTCGTTCCGCACGGAGCGGGCGGGCGAGTCGCTCGAACTGGCCCGGCAGGTCCGTGCGGGCGTCGCCGTCCGCGCCACCGACACCCTGCTGCTCTCGATGGACGCCGATCTCACGCGGACCCCCGACCTCACGGGCGACACGCGCGTCATCGCCGCCGGTGCCGAGCAGCGATTCTGGCAGCAGCGCGCCGCCGTACGCGGCGGCTTCCGGGTGAACACCGTGGGCGACACGCGGGCGGTGGCCACTCTCGGCGGCAGCATCGCGGTTCGCAGCGGCCTGTTCGCCGATGGCTACGTGGCGCTCGGCCTCGACGACACGGCCCGCGACGGCTTCGGGATCGGCCTGCGCGTCGCGTTCTGATCGCCGTGCGGACGAGGCGCACGCGTGCGCCCTCACCGCACGCCGACAGAAAAGGTCGGGGGGCCTGTCAATTTTTGCCAGCCGCTGCCGATTGACCTCTGCGGATATTGCACTTCGTGTCCGGGACGCCTCGTCCCGGGCGTGCCGGCGGCGTCCCACCGCAACGGCATCCGTAGTGCATCAGGTCAGCAGGGGAACATGGCGGTCAGAATCGGCGAGCTCCTCCTGAAGGAGAAGAAGATCACCCCGACGCAGCTGCAGGAGGCGCTGGGTTACCAGAAGGCCAACGGCGGCAAGTTGGCGATGAATCTCGTCAAGCTGGGCTTCGTGCGGGATGAGGAGATCACCGCGCTGTTGAGCCGTCAGTACGGCGTCCCGTCGATCGATCTCGGGCGGTTCGAGATCGACGCGGCGGTGGTGAAGCTGATTCCGGCCGAGACGGCGCAGAAGTACCAGGTCGTGCCCCTCAGCCGCGCCGGCGCCACGCTCACGCTGGCGATGACCGATCCGACCAACGTGTTCGCCATGG
>CAYRAE010000662.1:0-1866 GCA_964422175.1 uncultured Luteitalea sp.
TCCAGCTTCGCCAGCGCGTCGATCGCGCGCCGCGCCGCCAGCGGGTCTTCCTTCTCGAGGGCCCGGCTCGCCTGTGCCACGAGGCGGGCGATCCGCTGCGCGCGCGTGCGATCGGAGAGCTTCTGCTGCACCGCGAGGGCCTCGCCCGAGTCGGGATCGAGGGCGAGGGCTTCGGCGATGAGGGCCGCCGCCTCGTCGAGCTTCTCGTGCTGCAGCGCCGTTCTGGCGCGCGAGGTCAGCGTGGCGACCTGCCGTTCATCGAGCCGCTGCTGGTGCGCGTGCCGCAGCGCGGCGAGGGCCGGATGGCGCGGGGCGATGTCGGCCAGGGCGGCGATGGCGCTCTCGGCCTCGTCGAGCGAGCCCGACTGCGAGGCCTGCTCGGCGCGCATCACGGCGTCCTGGATGCGCAGCTCGAGCCGGCGTCCATGGAGTCGCTGCCGGAGCTGCTGCACGTCGGCGTTGGGCGACGTGCCCACCGATTCGAGCCGCTGGATCAGATCGCTGGCCGTCGTGATCTGGCCATGATCGATCGCCTCCTCGGCCTCCTTCAGCATCTGCCGCCGTGACGTCGTGCTGTCGGACCCGGGGCCGACGACGGTAGGCTCGGCCGGTATCACCACGAGCGTGTGATCCGGGTCCAGCCGGCGGGCGATCCCGAGGAACTCGCGCTCGATCAATCGCGCCGATTCGGGCCGCGCGTCGGGCTCCTTCTGGAGGCACTTCATGATCGTGCGCACGAGCGCCTGAGGCGCGTCTGGCACGAAACTCTCGATCTGGCGCGGTTCCTCGCCTACGATTTGGCGCGAGACATGGTAGAGGTTGTCGCCCCCGAAGGCCTGCCGGCCCGTGAGGAGCTCGTAGGCCACCGAGCCCACCGAGAAGATGTCGCTGCGCGCGTCGACGGGCTGTCCCGTGATCTGCTCGGGCGACATGTATTGCGGCGTTCCCACCACCATGCCGGCCATCGTCATGCCCGAGGCCTCGTTGCCGTGGGCGATGCCGAAGTCCACGAGCCGCAGCGTGCCCGTCCCGTGCGCGATCAGCAGGTTGGACGGCTTGACGTCGCGATGGACGATGCCGCTGGTGTGCGCGTGCGCCAGTCCCGCACACAGCTCGGAGAGCCAGTGCACCTTGCGCGCGAGCGGCACCGTGTCGCCGTTGCGGATGATCTGCGCCATCGTGCGCCCGGCGATGAACTCCATCGCGAGGTACGGGTTGCCCTCGTGCTCGCCGACGGCGTAGATGCTGACGATATTGGGGTGATGGACCTTCGCGGCCAGGCGCGCTTCCCTCAGGAAGCGGCGCCGGGTCTCGTCGTCGGGGACCTTGAGGACCTTGATCGCGACAGGGCGGTCCAGCATCGGGTCGAAGCCCAGGTACACCACGCCCATCCCGCCGTGCCCGAGGCGGTCGCGCACTTCGTAAGGCCCGATATGTGCTGGAAGCTCGTCCACGTGGTATCAGTCCGGTACTGTAAACGATTACGCCCCGTGCCGGAGCACGGAATACCGCTCCGCGTCTCCCGGGAAGGCGGCGCGCTGTTCACCCTCGCGCCATACAACGTTAGTCCCTAGGAGCGCTCAATGGGCACCCTCCCCGTGAAGATCGGTCGGTACAAAGTCGAACGCCTGCTCGGCGAGGGCGGGATGGGCGTTCTGTACCTGGCGCGCGACCCCGTCATCGACCGCCACGTCGCTCTCAAACTTCTCCGCGTCAACGGCGAGGATCTGCGCCGCCGTTTCATGCGGGAGGCGCAGTCGGCGGGCCGTCTTCAGCACCCGAACATCGTCACGGTCTACGACGTGGGCGACCACGACGGGCAGCTGTTCATCGCCATGGAGTACATCGATGGCGACACGCTGGCCA
>CAYRAE010000663.1:0-1857 GCA_964422175.1 uncultured Luteitalea sp.
CACTTTGGAAGTACCCGCGCACCCTCGTGGACGTCACTCGCGATCCCGGTCGCCGTGGATCGGGATCCCGGTCGCCGTGGTTGGCGGTGCTGCCGGCGTGGCACGACGACGTGCTGGCAGCGGATCGTCGAACTGGTGGCGGCCGATGCCGTCGATCAGATCATCGCGAGCGGCCGCTTGCGGGTCGGCGGCGGGAACGCGCGATCGATGGCGGCAAGTTCTTCGGCGGTGAGCACCAGGTCCGCAGCAGCGAAGTTCTCGCGCAGGTGTTCCTCTCGCACGGCCTTCGGGATGGCAACGACGTCCGGATGCCGCAGCGCCCAGGCGAGCGCTACCTGCGCCGCCGTGACGCCGCGCGCCTTGCCGATCGCGCCGAGCGTCTGGTCGCGCGACATCGCACCCTGATCGATCGGGCTGTAGGCCATGAGCGGCACGCCGTGCCGACGCTGCCACGGCAGGAGGTCGAACTCGATGCCGCGTTCGGACACCGAGTAGTGGACCTGATTGACCGCGCAGGCCCGGCCTTCGCCAATCGCCCACAACTCGTCCATGTCGTCGACGTCGAAGTTGCTCACACCCCAGCGGCGGATGCGGCCCGACGCCTTCAGTTGCTCGAACCCATCCACCGTCGCCGACAGCGGATGCCTCCCGCGCCAGTGCAGCAGATAGAGATCGATGTAGTCGACGTCCAGGCGTCGCAGGCTACGTTCGCACGCGTCGAGGACGCCCGTCGTGCTGGCGTTGCGCGGATAGACCTTGCTCACGATGAAGACGTCTTCGCGGCCGACGACGCCATCGGCGATGGCATCACGCAGTGCAGCGCCGACGACTTTCTCGGCGCCACCCTCGCCGTACATCTCGGCCGTGTCGATCAGGCGATAGCCCGTCTCGAACGCGACGCGCACGGCCGCGATCTCCCGCACGCGCGTTCGCTCGTCCTCGCCCATGCGCCACGTGCCAAGTCCGAGGGCCGGGACGTGCGCGCCATCTGGCAGTGCGACGGTCTTCATGCGGGGCATTGTAGCGGGCAGTGAGCGAGCGTCACAGAACGCAGTGCTCTCTCAAAGCGCGTTCAATCTGTGACGTATCCCTGACCACGCGCGCCGCCATCCCCAGTGCCTGCGCCGCCTCGATATTGGCGAGCCCATCATCGAGAAACAGGACTTCACGGGCCGGAAGCGCCATTCGCGCGAGCGCGTGCTCGAAGGCCGCCGCTGATGGTTTCAAGAGTCCCGTCTCGAACGACACGCACTGAAAGTCGAACCGCTCTGGGAGTCCCATCTCGACGATTCGGTGCCAGTGGAAGGCGCTCATGTTGCTCAGCACGCCGACGCGGTAGCAACGCGGGATTGTGTTGACGAGTTCGACGGCGCGCGGAATGGGAGCCGTCAGCCATCCGGCGAACTCCTCGACGAACGCATCGGGACGCAGAGGCAGGCGCAATTCGCCGACGAGACGGACCGCGAACTCATCGATCGTCAGCTGCCCCGTCTCGTGCAACTTCACGGACGGACAAGCCATCCATCGTCGATGGAGGTCGTCGTGAGCAGGCTCGACGCCCAGGTGTCGCGCCAGTGATGGCACACCGTCCAGGTCCACGAGGACGCCGCCAACGTCAAAGAGCACGCCGTTGATGTGGCTCATGGGCCTATGGGATCCACCGTCATGCGTCGCGTTGCCAACGACAGCCCCCATCGCTCGCGCCACACGAGGCCGCCGGGCAACTCGTCCGCAGCGTACTCGAGATGAATCACGCGCCGGTGGCCGGGATGGGTGGCCGCGGAACTACTGTGGAGCACCAGCGGTCGCATCAGGAGCAGTCCACCCGCCGGACACGTCGCGTCGACCGCCGTCGTC
>CAYRAE010000664.1:0-1844 GCA_964422175.1 uncultured Luteitalea sp.
GGCGCGCCGGACGTGATTCCACAGCGCCGGCGCGCCGTTGATGACCGCGGCGAGAAGGGCCTCTATCTGTTGACCGGCTCGGCGACGCCACGCGATACCGCAAGGATGCATTCTGGAGCGGGTCGAATCGCGCGTCTGCGCATGCGGCCCATGTCGCTCTTTGAGTCGGGCCACTCCGACGGCTCCGTCAGCCTCGCCGCGCTTCTCAACGGTGACGAGGTCAGCGGCAGCACGGACACACTCACGGTGCCGCAGCTCCTGGAGCGCATCGTCATCGGCGGTTGGCCCGAGATCACGGACTGGGACGAAGCAGACGCGCGGGACTGGCTGGCGGACTACTTGCGGAACCTCGCGGAAAAGGATGTACCCGATCTCGGAACGCGCAGGAATCCCCAGAATATTGCGCGGCTGCTTGCCTCACTCGCGCGGGTCGTCGGCACGCCCCTCAACCGTTCCGAACTGGAGGTCGAGGTTGGTGGCGCTGGTGGGCAGATCGCATCCGAGACACTCGCTCGCTACCTCGACGCACTGGAGCGCCTCATGCTGGTCGAGCCGCTGCCCGCCTGGCGACCGCACATGCGGTCGCGGACTCGACTTCGCACGACGCCGGTCCATCACTTCGTCGATCCATCGATCGGAACGGTGGCTCTTGGCGTCGGCACGCCCGGGTTGCTTGCTGACCTGAACGCCGCCGGCTTCCACTTCGAGTCGCTCGCGCTCCGCGACCTGCGCGTGTACAGCCAGGCTCTGGGCGCGACCCTGTCATCGTGGCGCGACACACAGACGAACAAAGAGGTCGATGCGGTGCTCGAGTTGCCGAACGGCAGGTGGGCCGCATTCGAGTTCAAGCTAGGCGAGGCCGCGGCCGATGCCGCCGCCGAGTCTCTCAAGCACTTCGCGGGAAAGGTCGACACAGCCAGGCACGGTGACCCTGTGGCGCTTGTGGTCGTGACTGGCGGCCGTTTCACCATGCGCCGCGCGGACGGCGTCACTGTCGTACCGCTGTCCGTGCTCGGTCCATAGATCGCGGCGCGACGAACAGCCGAGCGCAGACGCCTTGGCAAACCTTGGCATAAGCCAGTCCGATGCCTGCGGTGTGCACCGGCTGGTGCCGACCGCGTCGCGTGCGCCCGGGCGATCGTGCCGCACGACACTCAACAGCCAGAGATGATGCTCCGCGTCCTTCGCGTCTCCGCGTGCTGTCGAAAGAGGGAAGCGCAGGGTGGTGAAGGGGCGCCGGGACTGAGCAGAGTCCGAGAACGGGCGCTATGCCAACTGCAAAACGGCTCTAATGTTTCCTATCGTCCGGGGCCTCAGCACGCTCCTGAAGCAAGGGCTCGGTGAGTTCCTCCCACCGCGCTTCTATCATTCTGGCGTACCCGATCGCGTGTAGTCCGTAGTTGCCAGGCGCGAAGCCGTCGTTGACCTCGACGATGAGCCTCTCTCCCGTGTCGGTCACGCCGACGTCGATGGCGTAGGCACGCGGGCCCGTGAAGGGCGGCCACGGCGGCCTCCACCACCTCCTCGGCTGGACCGACGGAGTACGAGCCCTTGTATCGCTTCACGTCAAGAATCCGGCCATCCAGGACGTAGCAACGGGCTTCCGAGACCCGTGCAAAGCTCCGGCTCGACGGGTTTGACGAACACCGGACCTACCAGGGCCTCTGGTCCACACGCCACGGTGGTCTCGATGTCCCAACACCCTGGAAGGGGACGATCGTCAGCCCCCGAACAGCGCACCATGGACGACGGCGGGCCCCGTCTCGCCGTGCGGCCAGCGCTGTCGGTCGAAGTCGATGCCCTTCGGCAGCGTCTCGTCGATCGTCATCGCACCCGTCGCCGGA
>CAYRAE010000665.1:0-1835 GCA_964422175.1 uncultured Luteitalea sp.
CCTTTCCCCTTTTTCCCTGCCCTTATCCCTTACCCTTTCACCCTTTTCCCTTTGTCAGGCTCTTCCTCATCATCCCTATCTGTCCCCCGTGATAGGCCAGATGCTGCACCAGCCCCGAAACCGTCTGTGCATAGGAGAGGCCTGTACCGAGGGCGGGGTTGCGCGCGTCGCCGACGATGTCGTCCCAGCGGGCTTCGGGGAACCCCGCGACGGCCTCGATGAGGTGCGCCATCGCGTTGGCGAACGCGAGGTGCATCGCGGCCCAGCCAGCCTCGTCGACGGCACGCGGCAGCGGCCAGTCGCCTTCGATAGGGTCCGCTGCGGGATGGCCACACACGCGGCGCGTGACCTCGTTCACCCACACCGTCATGTGCGCCACCAGTTCCGCGATGGTATGCGCGCCGTCGATCGGCCGCGCCATCGCCTCCCCGGCGGTGAGCCCGGACAGCAGGGTCAGGACCGACGATCCGTGCCACGGATCGCCATCGTAGGCCCTGTGGAGTTCGTCGATCAGGAAAGACGTGCGCGTGGTCGCCATGATGGTGGCCTCGGCGGGCGCGTGTACCGCCCCGCGTCTATCGTTGTACTGCAACCGCGTAGTGTGAGCGGCGGGGCTCCGCGCCTGCCTCGATCCGGCCCGTCGCCGCGTCGAACTGCATCACTGCCGCGTATCCGTAGCGCATCTCGCCCTTGCGGCCGACCGTCTGGAAGCGATGGCCTTTCGCCGTGAGCGCGTCGAGCACGCGGCCCGGGATCCGATCCTCGATCTGCACGCGCGCGACGAGTCCCGCGGGGTCGATCGGATCGCGGCCGACGAGCAGCCGCGGCGCCTCGATCGCCGCCTGCGCGCCGAGCCCACCGTCCACGTGCGCCAGGACGATGCCGTAGACCGACGACGTGATCCACGCGTTACCCGCGGCACCGACGGCAAGACGTGGACGCAGCACGCCATTGACCTCTTCGCACACCAGCGTCGGCGCACTGGTCGACGAGGACCGCATGAGCGGCAGCAACTGTCCGTATGCGCCGCGCACGGTGCGATAGCCGCGCAGGTGGTTGTTGTAGAGGAAGCCGAGTCCCTTCGACACGTAGAACGCACCACCCCACGTCGACAGCGTCTGCGTGACGACGACCGTGTTGCCCGCGGCATCGCCGATCGCGAACGCCGTGGTGCCGCGCCCGATCCGTTCGCCCTGCCCCTGCGTGGCGCCATCGCCTTCGGCCGCGAACGGCTGCGCGCGCAGTGGGTCGATCCGGCCGAAGAGCGAGGCGGCGTGCTCCGGTTCGAGGTGCGACGCCACATCGACGGGCCACAGCGCGGGATCGGCCACGCGCCGCAGCGGATCGCGCACCTTCCATGCTTCGATGGCGTAGTGCAGGTAGTCGGGCGATTCGGTGATCCGCGCGCCGCGCGGCGGCTGGTACCTGTCGAGAATCTGGAGGGTCTCGATGAGCGCCGTACCTGTCGACACGGGCGGCGGCGTGCCGAATATCCGGAACCCGCGATAGCCGCCGCTGACAGGCGTGCGTTCGATGACCTGGTACTGCGCCAGATCTTCCACGCCGATGATGCCGCCGTTGGCCTCCATATCGGCCGCGATGCGCTTGGCGAGACTGCCCCGATAGAACGCGTCAGCACCTTCTGACGCAATCGTCGTCAGGGTGGAGGCGTAGTCGGCGTTGACGAACCGCTCGCCGGAGCGCGGCACGCGCCCGTTCGGGAGGTAGACGCGCGCGGCTTCCGGCCATCGCTCCAACTGCGGCCGTCCCTCGCGCAGCGTCGTCGGCAGGGCCTCGTCGAGCTCGTAGCCTTCAGCGGCCAGCGCAATCGCCGG
>CAYRAE010000666.1:0-1834 GCA_964422175.1 uncultured Luteitalea sp.
GCACCGGGCACCGGGACGACAACGTTTCACATGGAGGCCAGGGGCTTCAGCCCCTGGCTCTCTGTCAGTTCCTTCAACGCGCCCGCCGCCTGGGCGTATGACGGATCGATACGCAGGGCTTCGCGCAGGAGGGCGATGGCCTCCTCGCGACGCTGCTGCCGGACTCTCACGATCGCGAGATTGAAGCGCGCGGTGGCGCGGGCCGGTTCGAGACGCGCGGCATCCTCCAACAACAGCGCTGCACCAGCGAGATCTCCGCGCCTCGCGCGCATCAGTCCCAGCTTCTCGGCCACCTCCGCGTCATCGGGCACGGCCCGCCGATACTCCGCGAGCAACCACTCGGCGAGATCCGTCTGACGGGCGTCGACCGACGCCAGTGCTCGCGCGCGCAGCAGTGGCAATCCTTCGACGGGCACCCGTCCGTCGAGCGCTGCACGCGCGCGATCCTGCTGCCCCGCCTGCCACAGCGCCAGCGCGAGATCGAGCCGCACGCGATCGTGACGTACGCCGGCGGCTTCCGCCTGCTCCAGCAACGGCACGGCCCCGGCACCCTTGCCTTGCGCGAGGAGCACTTCGCCCAGCGCGAACGCGACGTCGCCGACGTCGGGATCGAGCCTGTATGCCTCGCGCAGCGCGCGCTCGGCGTCGGCCACCCTGTTGGACGACTGCCACGCGAGCCCCGCGCGCAGCCACGCGACGCCAGGCGTCGGATGATGCGCCGCCGCGCGCGACAACCATTCGCGCGCCTCATCGTCTCGACCCACCTCGATCGCGTGCAGCGCCATGTTGGTGTCGGCGTCGGCCTCCCCGAGGTGGAACGGCAGTCGCACGAGACCAGCGCCCATCGTCACGATCGCGATGAGCATGGCCGCGATGACCGACGGCGAACGCGCGATGCCTGCCCACGTCGAGCGACTTCCCGACGCGAGCACGCCCGCGCTCACCGCGGCGAGCACGAGTGCCGGCGCGCGATAGCGATCCACCACGAAGAACGCCGCGACACTCAGCAGGTAGGCCGGCAGCAGCAGACGGAACGACGACCATGCCCTCCGCATGTCGCCGGCGACGAGGCGATGTCCGCACAGGGCGGCCGCCAGTCCGAGCGGCACGAGTAGCCATGCCCCGATAGGCAACAGTCCGAGCAACGTGACGTGGGCACGGAACCATGCGTAGCTCACGTTCACGGGTAGCTCCCACGCGTGCGTCGTGAGCCATGCCTTGTACGCGAAGAGTCGCAGGGCGTCGACAGGCGCGTCGCGCCACCACGCCAGCGCGCGACCCGCGAAGTGCGACGACACGTTGCGTCCTGTCAGCGCGTGCCCCACCACACCTTCGGCTACGCGCCTGGCATCCTCACGCTGGCCTTCCATCGACGGCCGTATGCCATCGACCACCGTGTACGTGCCCGTGGCGCCCGCGTGATTGCCGATGTAGAGATTCAGACCGCCGTGTCCGGGGAGCAACTGCCACTCTCCCGTTACGACAACCGTACGCAGCGTGAACGGGGCGAGGACGATCAGCGCGCCCGCGACCAACGCGACAACGCGGGCGATGCCTCCACGCCACAGCTTGCCGCCCCATAGCGCGCCGGCGCGGAGGTGGACCTCCTCGTACCGCAGCGCGCCAGCGCCGAGGCGAGCCGCCGCGACAACAGCGATGACGCCCATGACCCACGCGTTCGGCCTGTTCGTGGCCAGCAGCGCCAGCGCCACGCCGCACGCCACCCACGCGCGCGGCGACGTCACCTGCACGGCCCGCGTGAACGCGTAGGCGAACGCCGCCATGAGCACGCCGTCGAGCGCCGACTGCAGGATCAGCGCGTTCTGCAGCGAGA
>CAYRAE010000667.1:0-1833 GCA_964422175.1 uncultured Luteitalea sp.
ACATGGTCTGCGGGCCGAAGATGCGCAGCAGATCGTCGTCCAGCGACAGGTAGAAGCGGCTGAGGCCCGGATCGCCCTGGCGGCCCGAACGGCCGCGCAGCTGATTGTCGATGCGCCGGCTTTCGTGCCGTTCCGTGCCGAGCACGAACAGGCCGCCGGCGGCGATCACCCGCTGCCGCTCCTCCTCGACCTCCTGCCGGATCTTCGCCTCCGCCTTGTCGCGCGCCGGGCCCGCTTCCATGCCGCCCAGCTCATCCTCGATCCGCACGTCGACATTGCCGCCGAGCTGGATGTCGGTGCCGCGGCCCGCCATGTTCGTGGCGATGGTGACGGCACCGAAACGGCCGGCCTGCGCCACGATATGCGCTTCCTGCTCGTGATAGCGGGCGTTCAGCACCTCGTGCTTGACCTTGGCCTTCTTGAGGAAGTCGGACAGCAGCTCCGATTTCTCGATCGAGACGGTGCCGACCAGGATCGGCTGGCCGATCTTCTGCTTCTCGCGGATCGCCTCGACGATCGCGGCGAACTTGTCCTGCTGGGTCTTGTAGAATTCGTCGTCGTCGTCCTTGCGCAGGATCGGACGGTGCGTCGGGATGGTGACGACGTTCATCTTGTAGATGTCGAAGAATTCGGCGGCCTCGGTCGCCGCCGTGCCGGTCATGCCCGAGAGCTTCGGGTACATGCGGAAATAGTTCTGGAAGGTGATCGAGGCGAGCGTCTGGTTCTCCGGCTCGATGTCGACGCCTTCCTTGGCCTCGACCGCCTGGTGCAGGCCTTCGGACCAGCGCCGCCCGTCCATCATGCGCCCGGTGAACGGGTCGATGATGACGACCTTTCCTTCCTTCACGATATAATCGATGTCGCGCTTGTAGGCGACGTTGGCGCGCAGCGCCTGATTGAGGTGGTGGACGACCTGCGTGTTCTCGAAATCGTAGAGGTTCGTGCCGACCAGCAGCCCTTCCGCCTCCAGCAGCCGCTCCATCCGCTCGGTGCCGTCCTCGGTCAGCAGGACGCGCTTGTCCTTCTCGTCATATTCGTAATCCTCGGCCGGCGTCGCCTTCACGATCTGGTCGAGCGCGATGTAGAGGTCGGACTTGTCCTCCGTCGGGCCGGAGATGATCAGCGGGGTGCGCGCCTCGTCGATCAGGATCGAGTCCACCTCGTCGACGATGGCGAAATTGAACGGCCGCTGCACCATGTGGGAGCGGTCGTATTTCATGTTGTCGCGCAGGTAATCGAAGCCGAACTCGTTGTTCGTGCCATAGGTGATGTCGGCGTGATAGGCGTCGCGGCGCTGCGGATCGGAGAGATTGGGGACGATCACGCCGACGGTGAGGCCCAGCCAGCGATAGATCTGTCCCATCCAGTCGGCGTCGCGGCTGGCGAGATAGTCGTTCACGGTGACGACATGGACGCCCTTGCCTTCCAGGGCATTGAGATAGACCGCCAGCGTGCCGACCAGGGTCTTGCCCTCGCCGGTGCGCATCTCGGCGATCTCGCCCCGGTGCAGCACGATCCCGCCGACCATCTGCACGTCGTAATGGCGCTGGCCGAGCACGCGCCACGCCGCCTCGCGGACGGTGGCGAAGGCTTCGGGAAGGATGTCGTCGAGCGTGGCGCCGGCCGCGAGTTGCTCGCGGAACCGCGCGGTCTGCGCCTGCAGTTCGTCATCGCCCAGCGCCTGCATGGCGGGTTCGAAATCGTTGATTTTCTGAACGATCTTCCTGAGCGACTTGACGTAGCGGTCGTTGGACGATCCGAAAATGGACTTGGCAAATCCGCCGAACATGAGGTGATCCTGACTTGATAAGGTGAAGCCGGCCATCGGGCCGG
>CAYRAE010000668.1:0-1831 GCA_964422175.1 uncultured Luteitalea sp.
GTTCGGGCGCTACCGCGTGGAGTTCCGGGCCGAGGCCAGCAACGTGTTCAACCACGCTCAGTGGGGCAACCCGGTCACCGGCTTCACGGATCCGAACTTCATGTACATCCGCACGTTCGGCTATCCGGGCCGGCCGCCGCGTCGCGTCCAGCTCGGTGCGCGCTTCCAGTTCTAGTCGCACGCACGTCTGACACCTCCGCATAGGAGGTAGGCCCCGGGGAACCGACTGGTTCTCCGGGGCTTTTTCGTGATGGCGGTGACTCAGGGCCAGAGCCCACGGGAATGAGCCGGCAACGGGCAACGGGACAGCTCAGCGCGTAGCGCGCGGACTTGTCGGCAGTCAGTGATGGCCGTCCGCTCCATCGCGTATCGCCGGAGCGCCGCGCTCGTCGAAAATCCACTGGCGCGTTCGTCCGCTGGCACATGCCGGCGACGACGAGCGTGCCGTGCGCGTCCATGCCGGCCACGTTCACTTCGCGCTGCTCGGTTCTGCGTGCATCACCCTTCGGCACCTGGCCCCACCAACGGCCGACGTGACTGACGTCCTGCGTTGCCGTGAGCACGTACTCGCGCGCGATGTCCTCCCACGCCAGGGATGTGTGGTGATCCAGTTCCGGCATGACCCGCGCGTCGAGATAGGCCTCGGCCAGGGGCCGCGACCGCGAGCATCGCATCGACTACCGACACATCATCGGCAGCCTCGTACGCAAGCCAGGCGCCTTCGCGCGGTATCGCTACCGCGAGGAGCTGTACCCGTCGCTCACGTTCCGCGCGCCTACGATGCGCTGCTCGTCGGAGGTGCACGATGAGCGCCGCGGTGACGACCCAGATGACGCAGCGGCTGATCGGGTTCAGCCTGCCGACGGCGGCACGCGAGTGGGTCCCTCGGCTCACGCAGGCCGACCAGGCCAGCGCGTTCCCGGTGTTGCGCGAGCTGCTGGAGCTCGAAGCCGAGGAGCGTCGCCGGCGCCGCATCGCGCGCGTTCGGCAGGCGGCGCGTCTCTCGCCCGGCAAGACCGTCGACACGCTCGATGCCGGCCGCTTGCCGCTGCCCCTGTTCCAGCAGTTGCAGCAGCTGGCCACGGGTGCGTGCCTCGAGACCGCAACCAATGTGCTCGCCTTCGGCCTGCCAGGCGTCGGCAAGACGCATGCGCGGTGTGCCGCGGCCGACGCCTTGGTGCAGACCGGCCACCGCGTGCTCTACACGCCGGCCCACGCACTCGAGCAGGAGCTCCTCGCCGCCAAGCGCGCCGTCGATCTGCCGCGCGTGTCGCGCACGCTGGACCTCTTCGAGGCGACACTACTGGCCGAGCGTTACGAGCGCCGCTCGGTGTTCCTGACCAGCAATCTGGTTGGAACTCGTCAAGGACGACCAGTGTGCGCTGCGGGCCGACGAAGTCGGCGATGGCGGCACGCGCGACCCCCCAACTCGTCAGGGGACTGACGGGAGAGAAGGTCGCTGACGGACACCTGGGCGAGCTGAGCCGCTGTCGATGCGCTGCCGGAGGGCGGAACGCTCCGCGTGTCCGATCAGGAAGCGCATGGAGTCGTCCTGCGCAAGATGGCCCGTTGTCCGTTGCCACGAAAAAGCCCCGGAGAACCAATCGGTTCCCCGGGGCCAAGCCTCCTATGCGGAGGCGTCAGACGGGCGTGCGCTTAGAACTGGAAGCGCGCACCGAGCTGCACACGACGCGGCGGGCGGCCAGGGTAGCCGAACGTCCGGATGTACATGAAGTTCGGATCCGTGAAGCCCGTCACCGGGTTGCCCCACTGGGCGTGGTTGAACACGTTGCTGGCTTCCGCACGGAACTCCACGCGGTAGCGCCCGAAG
>CAYRAE010000669.1:0-1827 GCA_964422175.1 uncultured Luteitalea sp.
GGCAGGGCCGTCGCACTCGCGGCGATGCTCGACGAGGCTGCGCGTCTCACGAACGCTGCCGAACGTGCCGGCGTGCTCCTGGAAGTGATCGAGTCGTCGCCGGACGCGAGGCTGCCATTCGAGGACGGCGAGTTCGACATCGTGCTGGTCGACGCCGTGTCGGCACCGGTGGCGGCACTGCTGCCCGACATCAGGCGCGTGCTGCGCAGCGGTGGTCGCGTGGTACTCGTGGTGCGCGAGAAGGCACCGGGAGCCCCCACGCCCGCCGACGTCCAGACCGCCACCGCCACCCACTTCAGGGGTGCCCGCGTCCTCTATCACCGCGACGGCCACGGCATCATCGAAGCGCTCAAGGGACAGGTATGATCGCCGTCCGTGTCCGTGTCGCCTCTCGTCCTCGCGCTGATCCTCAGCCTCGCCGGCAGCTTCCTCGGCGTGCTGGTGGCGTCGGCCATCTACCTGTTCGGCGACGAGGCGCGGGAGCGGCTGGTGTCGTGGCTGGTCAGCTATGCGGTGGGCACGCTGCTCGGACTGTCGCTGCTCCACCTCGTGCCTGAAGCGCTGGAAGCGCTGCCCGCGCAACACGCGCTCGGCGTCCTGCTGCTCGGCATCCTGACGTTCTTCATGCTCGAGAAGCTCGTGCTGTGGCGACATTGCCACGACACGCACGAGTGCGAGGTCCACAGCAGCGCGGCAAGCCTCGTCATCATCGGCGACGCGTTCCACACGTTCGTGGACGGCGCCATCATCGCCGCCGCTACGCTCACGTCACCATGGCTGGGCGTGACGACGGCGCTCGCGGCCGCCGCGCACGAGATCCCGCAGGAACTCGGCGATGCCGCGATCCTCCTCAAGGCCGGCTACAGCCGCACGCGCGCGCTCGCGCTCAACCTGCTCTCCGGGCTCGGCGGAGTGGTCGGCGCGCTGTTCGTCTTCCTCGCCCTGAACCAGTTGCCCGCCGTGCTGCCATACGTCCTCGCGTTCGCCGCGGGCAGCTTCCTGTACGTCGCGATGGCGGACCTCATCCCCAGCCTGCACAAGGGCCACACGGAAGTGAACCCCGTGGCGCAGGTGCTGCTCATCGCCGCCGGCCTGCTCACGCTGCTGATGCTGTGACGTGCCTGCCGCGCGTCTCGGGAATCGCCACCCACCACGCCGCGGCCACGAGGAAGGCCGCCGCCGTCACCGTGAACGCCGTCGCGAATCCGCGCTGATCGGCCAGCGATCCCACGACGAACGGTGCCGCCGCGCTCGCGAGCCGGCCCGTGTTGTAGGTAAGTCCCTGCGCCGTCGCCCGGATCGCCGTCGGATACGACTCCGCCGTCACGATCCCGAAGCCGGTGAAATAGCCCGTCCCGAAGAACGCCACGAGCGGCCCCAGCAGCAGCAACACCAGCGGATGCCGCACCTGCGCGTAGGTGGCGAGCAGCAGCGCCGCCATCAGCAGGTACGCCACGTACGTCCGCTTGCGTCCGAGCGCGTCGGCCACCACGCCGAACGTCACGTAGCCCACCCACATGCCTACCTGCATGAAGACGACGAGCCACGCCATCGAACGCGCGTCGAGGCCGATGCCGCCCTCGACGACAGGCAGCGACAGGTACGCGGGGATCCACGAGTTGAACCCCCACCACGCGAAGAGGCAGCACGCGTTCATCGCCGCCAGCGCGATCGTGATGCTCCATCGACCATCGGCGACGACGGCGCCGAGTCGGGCGCACGGTGCGTGACGCACCGACTCCTGCCACACGGCGGGCTCGCGCACGGCACGGCGGATCCACACGGTGAAGAGCGCGGGCAGCACGCCCACGATGAAGACGGCACGCC
>CAYRAE010000670.1:0-1823 GCA_964422175.1 uncultured Luteitalea sp.
AGAAGTGGAACGGGAACTGCGCCGACTTCGTGCACGCCGCCAGCATCAGCAACGACGCGATGCCGACGTACATCGGATGCGCGGTCAGCCCGCCGCTGGCCGCCAGCTCGGACAGCTGCGGCGTGCCGCCGGCCTGCAGCATGAGGATGCCAGCGGCAAGCAGCGCCAGGCCTCCGCCGCCGGTGACGATGAGCGCCTGCGTCGCGGCGCGACGCGCCTCGGGCCGATCGTGCTCGAATCCGATCAGCAGGAACGACGTGAAGCCCGTGAGCTCCCAGAACACGAAAAGGGCGATCACGTTGTCGCTCAGGACGAGCCCGAGCATCGAGCCCATGAAGGCGAAGAGCGTCGCGGTGAATCGCCCCGCATACGGATGGTCTTCGAAGTACTTCGCCGCGTAGATGAGGACCAGCGTCCCGACGAAGGCGATCAGGGTCGCGAACAGCGTGCTGAGGCCGTCGAACCGGAACGACAGCGACAGCCGGAGGGCCGGTGCCCACTCCATCGCGATGCTGAAGGGGCCGCCGTTGCGAACGGCGACGAACGCAGAAGCGAACCAGATCGTCAGCAGGCCGGGGATCAGAGCGGGCAGCCACGTCCGCACGCGACGCTGGTGACTCGCCCAGAACACGAGCGGAATCGCCAGAAATGGCGCCAGGACGACGGCGATGTGGAAGGGGCTCGTACCCATGCAACTGCCCTATTGTTGCCCATCACAGGCAACCCCGCGGGCAGAAGCAGGCAGGTAGAGGGTCGGGCCCGGAGGGCCGACCCTACCCACCGATACAGACGGTAGGGCCGGCTCGCCGAGCCCGGCCCGCGACATGAGCGGCGCGCTAGATGCCGGTCAGCTTGCCGTCCTTCACGAGGACCGTGTCGCCCACGGTGATCGTCGTGTTGGGGAAGAAGAGCCAGCGGACGCCGCCGCCGCGCACGTTGCCGCCGACCTCGAAGTTGTCACCGAGGCCGAGCCGCGCAACCGAGTCGCCGTAGCCGTAGTAGGGCAGCGCCGTCTCGCCGGCCGGCACATTCAGCTTCGGGTTGAAGCCGAGGCACAGCTCACGGAAGTGCGACGCGCCAGGGGCCGACGCCAGGAACCCCTTCACGGCGTCGAGGTTGGTCTCGGCGGTCACATCGGACACGACGCCCTTCGTGAACGTGAGACGGATGCCCGTGGCCGTCACGTCGCCGAAGCGGGCGCGCGGCACGAACAGCGTGCCGTTGACCGTCTCCTCGAGCGGCGCCACGCGGAGCACGCCGGCCGGCAGCTCGATCTCGCGGTCCACGCGCACCTTCGCCGTCTTCATGCGTTCGGCCGATGCGTCGCCGTCCTGCTTGCTGAACGGACGGTCGGGACCGATAGTGAAGCGCAGGTCGGTGCCATCGGGCGATGTCACATGCACTTCACCCGCACGCAGGATCGCGATCGCACGGTCCTGCCGCTGGCTGAGCGCCGCGTAGTCGATGTCGAGGGCGTCGACGTAGACGCTGTCGTAGGCCTCGGCGTGCGCCACCTGCAGGCCGTCGGCGTCGCGCGTGCCGCCTTCCCAGTGGAAGTGGATCTGACGGCCGCGGCCCTCGTCCAGCCATTTGGCGAGCAGGACCCGATCCTCGGCCGCCGCCGGCGTATCACCCGCCGGCAGCCACACGTAGATGTCGGTCTCCGCGAGACGCGCCGCGAAGTCGGTGCTGTCGGTATAGAGCTGCGATCGCACGACGACGCCCTTCGCCTCGAGCTGTCGCTTCAATTCCGCTTCGAGCGGCCCGAGCTGGTTCGGGTTGTAGCGCAGCAGCGCGCGCTCGCCGGCCGACGGCTTCAGCGC
>CAYRAE010000671.1:0-1820 GCA_964422175.1 uncultured Luteitalea sp.
CAGGCCTTCGGCAGTCAGGTGGGCTACTGGTTCCAGCGCGGGGCGATCCTCGAACGGCTCGGGCGGCGATCCGAAGCGAAGATCGCGTTCAGGAAGGGACTCGCCGTCGAACCCGATCACGCGCCGTCGCTCAACTACCTGGGCTACATGCTGGTCGAAGACGGCGCTTCGTTCGACGAGGCCGTGACGATGATCCGGAAGGCCCTCGAGGCCGATCCCGACAACGGTTCGTATCTCGACAGCCTCGGGTGGGCCTACTTCAAGCAGGGGAAGATCAAGGACGCGCGCGAACCGCTCCAGCGCGCCGCGGCGATCGAGGCGACCAACTCGGTCATCCAGGACCATCTTGGCGACGTGCTACTGGCGCTGGGCGACAAACGCGGCGCCGTGGCGGCGTGGGAGCGTGCGCTGGCCGGCGACAACGAGTCGACGGACGCCGCCGCCATCAGGAGCAAGATCGAGCGCGCGCGTGGGCGTTAGTTGTCGCGAATGCGTGATGCGGGGCGTGACAGCCATCGCGCTCCTCGTCGGCGCAGGATGCGCGCCTGCCGTGCGCCTCGCACTGCCGGATGGCCCCGGCACGCCATTGGCCGATGTGCCAGCGATCGAGGCCGTCGCGCGTCGATCGTGCCTGCCGCACGCGGCGGTCTCCGCGGACCTCCGACTGTCTGGACGCATCGACGGCGACAGGGTGCGCGGCACGCTGCAGGTCGGCGTCGCACGCGAGGCCATGCGGCTCGAGGGGCTTGCGCCGTTCGGGGCGCCGGTGTTCGTGCTCGCGGCCCAGCCCGAGCGCGCGCTGTTGTTCCTGCCTCGTGAGTCGGCTGTCGTGCGGGGGGCGTCGGCTGCGGAACTGCTCGACGCGGTCGTGGGTGTTGCGCTGACGCCCGCCGACTTGCTGGCCATCGTGACGGGATGTGGCGTGGCCGACTGGCAGGTACGCGGCGGGGCGACGTTCGGCGACGTGTGGACGCGGCTCGATCTCGATGCCGGCCGCACGCTCTGGCTGCGGCGCGGCGCTGATGGCGTACCGGTGGTGATGGTGGCCACCGATGCGCACTGGCGGATCGAGTACACGCGTACGGGACTCACGTGGCCGACAGCGATCCGCCTGCAGGGCGTTGGCGCCGCGGCCCGACGGACCGATGCGCGTTTCGCGCTCGATGCGCCTGACGCGCTGCCTGCGCTGCCCGAAGGCGCGCTGCACGTCGATGTACCCGACGGCACGCGCGAAGTGGCGACCAGCGATCTCCGCACGCGCCGCACGCTCGTGGAGCGTTGAACATGGCGTGGACCACACTCGCCCCGGCCAAGGTCAATCTCGATCTGCGCATGCGCGGGACGCGACGCGATGGATATCACCTCGTCCACACGGTCCTGCAGTCGATTGCGCTGGCCGATCGCCTCACGCTGGACGTGAGCGAGGGGCCGTTCACGCTGACGTGCGACACACCGGGCGTGCCGACAGACGACACGAACCTGGCGTGGAGGGGCGCGCGGGCCATGGCGCGCGCGCTCGGGCGTGACATCGACGGCCTGTGCCTGCATCTCGAGAAGCACGTGCCTGCTGAAGCCGGGCTGGGGGGCGGCAGTGCCGACGCGTGCGCCGCGGCGCGCCTCGTGGCCGCATGGGCCGGGCAGTCGCTGACCGTCGCAGACCTGGCCGCCATCGTGCGCCCGCTCGGGGCCGACGTTGCGTACTTCGCATACGGCGGCACGATGCGCGGGGAAGGCATCGGCGACGAGTTGACGCCCATGCCTGACGAACCGCCTGCGACGGTCGTCCTCGTGCGTCCGCCGTTCGGCGTGTCGACGCGCGA
>CAYRAE010000672.1:0-1817 GCA_964422175.1 uncultured Luteitalea sp.
GCGCTCAGGGGAGCCAGCGGCGTCGAGGGATTCTCTGGAGGGTGACCCGTCGTGAGCGAGCCGAAGGGGGACGGGCTGTACGGGACGATTCCGCAACTGCTGGGAGTGCGCCTTCGCCGGGCTTGCCGAGCCGCTGCTCACCCTCGTCGTTGGAAGGCGTGAGCGCAGGCTGGCGGAGCGAGTGGGATTCGTGCCAAGCCCGACGAGAGTCGGGCGACGCCTGACGCCGGCTCGCTCCGATCAATTGAGCGGAGCGAAATTGGCGGAGAGAGTGGGATTCGAACCCACGGTAGAGTTTCCCCTACACACGCTTTCCAAGCGTGCGCCTTCAGCCACTCGGCCATCTCTCCGGCTATTTGAAATAAACGCTTTACGAGCGTTCGATCCGGGCGCGATCGAGGATTGTGATGGTTGTTGTGATACGTCCTCGAATCTCCCCGGATCACTTGCGGGCGCTGCGCCAGCCGACTAAGCCATCACAACGTGCGCCGAGCCGCCCACCAGTATAGCCGCACGTTCAGCCACCGAGTCACGGCAGGCACCCGTGCATCTCTGTCTCGTCGAGCCGGACGGCACGACGACCAGTTTGCCGGTCGCAGTCTCGGGTGACCAGCGTGACCGGATCCCCGACTACTTCCCGGCCAGCCTGCCAAGCGTCACCGTCGCTTCGCGGGAGCAGCCGTGACAGGTCAGCGTCAGCACCTGCTCGCCGCGCCGGGCGATGACCATCGGCTGCGTGGGAATCACCATGAACGCAAACGCCTCGTCGCCCACGCCAGCGACCGGCGTCGTCTCGAACGACGATGAGAAGACCTTGCGCTCCGCCGCGAACATCTCGGCGGCGTCGGCGAAGCCACGCGTGGCGATCTCCTCCCGACCGGCCACCAGGAGCGTGAAGCCCGTCCCCATGCTCGTCGACGTGCGCCAGTCGCAATAGGTCAGGCCGGGACGGCCGTGCATGACGTTGGTCAGGACTTCGGGTCTCCCTGCGGATTCGACCTCCGCCGACGTGAGGAGTTGCACGCACGGGAGCTGACGGTCTTCGTCCGAGAGCAGGCGCGGTTCGGCAGGCGCGACCTCGTGCTGCGGGGTCGGCGCGTTGCCGCCCACGACCACCGGCGGCGCCGCCGCGGCGACGCGCGCTATCTCCACGAGCGTGGCGCGCGCGACAGTGCCCTTGATGGTGATCAGGCCATCCGGCCGCTGCACGAACAGGACGACGTGGGGCGCGTCACCCGTGGCCACGGCTCGTTCGCCGATGTTCGCCAGCGGCTCGGTCTGCATCCCCGCCTCCACCATTCCCGCGACCATCGCGTCGTACAAGCCGGCGGCCGTCGGCACGACAGCCGGAAGCATCATCCGGTCGGCGAACATGCGGCGGTCGTCGAAATCGACAGCCACAATCTGTATCGGTTGCCCCAGAGGTGCGTCCGTCATCCACACGCACGAGGTGCTACCGGTGACGAGCTCGGTCGGGCCG
This sequence comes from uncultured Luteitalea sp., assembly GCA_964422175.1. Classification (GTDB taxonomy): domain Bacteria; phylum Acidobacteriota; class Vicinamibacteria; order Vicinamibacterales; family Vicinamibacteraceae; genus Luteitalea. Next base: position 1,481 of record CAYRAE010000672.1, read on the forward strand.
GGCACGAAGCCGGGGCCCACCACTTTCTCGATCGCTCTCGCATCGACAAGCTGCTGGCACGGCAACGGCGGACGCGATGTCGATCCCGCTCCGTCGCCAGCCGGCTGCGTCTGGGCGCACGCGAGCGTGACGAGCACCATCGGTATCGCCGCCGACAACGGGACGAGACGGACGAGCTTCGGCATGCAGCGCATCATAGTGCGAGCCCGTGCTTCAACGCCGGCATGAAACCATCAACCGCAACTGCTCGAGCAGTCCATCGATGTCCGCTCGATGAGTCCGGAACGACAGGATCGCCACCCGCAGCGTGTAGCGACCATCGAGTACCGTTGACGAA
>CAYRAE010000673.1:0-1815 GCA_964422175.1 uncultured Luteitalea sp.
GTGCTCGCGCAGCGCTCAACCGGGACGCAGCTACTGCTGGCAGCATCCGTGACCGCAATCGAGGTCCCTGAACGGTCGAGGCATTCGACGCCGCGACGAGAGCCGCCGTCCGCTATCAAGGGGCGCCGCTTGGCCAGAGAGGAGGAGACATAGTGAAGAGCAGCAACCTCGCGCTGGCTGTTGTAGCGACTGCACTACTTTCGGCTTGTGCAGAGCGCAGCGAGGTCCGGGCGTTATCCCAACGTCTCGAAGCGCTCGAAGCCAAGGTCTCGTTGGTCGAGCAGGCGACTGAGGACGTGAAGACGCGGCAGGGGGTGGATCGGCTCGTGCAAGACGCAGAGCGGGTCGCGTACCTGACACCCGCCAGCGATGGATACTCTGCGTTACAGACCGACATCGGACCCATCACGCTTACTCTGTCCAACGTCGAGCCTTACGCCAACGGCACGAGGGTCACGCTTCGAGTGGGCAATCCGATGAGCGCGACGATCAACGACGTCTCGGCAACCGTTGAGTGGGGAAGCGTTGGCAGTGACGGGCAGCCGCAGAACGATATCGCGCGGTCGAGGCGCGTTCAGCTTGGCACCAGCCTTCGCCCAGGCGCTTGGACGAACGTGCAGCTTGTTCTGGACGCCGTTCAACCTGCCCAACTGGGATTCGTCCGAGTGCGCGATGTCGAATCGGGAGGCATCAGCTTGCTCAGGTAGTCCGAATCACGTCGTCGGTGACGAGGAGACAGGCGTCTCCCCCGGCCGCGGCACGGCGATGTTGATGATCTGGGGCCCGTGAGCGTTCACCGTCACCCCGACAGCCGGTTCGATCGGCCTCGAGAAGGCCCCACCCGTCACTGTGAAGTAGAGCTCAGCGTGGTCGACGCTGCCTTGCTGCGCGAGGACGGCCATCCTTCGGATGATCGGATTCGCGAAGTGCTCGTTCTTCCGCCCCAACTGCTCCGAGACCCATCGGTCGAGACCGGCGCACCGCTGGCGCATGGCCCAGAACGCGGCCGGGGTGATGCCCATCCGTTTGGCGATTGCCGCCATGTTGATTCGGCCGCCTTCGTCGAGGAGTTCGGCGTAGGCCCGGAGATAGCGGAAGTGGCTCGGGCGCGGCCGAAACGCCTCCTCGGGGTCGGGCCACTGCGATCTACGTTTTTTCAACGTCGGCGCCGCCGCCGGCTGGACCATCGCCTCGGCCTTCCTGGTCCTCGGCCGCGTCCTGGCTGGGCGTTGCCGGGTTCGGACCTTGGCTTTCCGGCTCATGCGTTGGACGGATGGTCGCCGACTACGACGTTGACGATGAACGGACCGGCCTGCCCGCCAGTTCCAGGGACCGCGACGACAGACCACGCCCTCGAGGCGACGCGCAGGAGAAGGTCGGCATGCTCGACGCTGCCGGCCTGCGCGAGTTCCGCCACGCGCCGCAGGAGCGGTCCAGCCAGTGCCCTGGCGTCCGCCTCGAGTCGCTGCGACGCCCACCTCATGACATCCGGCCGCTCAGACTGGAATCGGAGCAGGTCTTCGGTCGACATCCCGAGCCGGCGGGCCAGCGCCTTGTTGGTGAAGTCCTCGTCGCTGTCGCAGAGCTCTGTGAGCGCGGCCATGTAGCGCCAGTGCTCGGGGCTCGGCTCTGACGCGGGCGCGGGAGCAGGCGCGCTCCGAGCAGCCGCGGCTCCCGTCTTGGTGCGGCTGGTCGTGGATCGGTGCGATCGGGATGAGGTCTTGGGCATGTGGAGAGACTCCGCGAAGGATGTGAGAAACGAGCGATCACGCGAATTTCGGGCAAATCCGCGGCGCAAACGGCGTCGATTTCCGG
>CAYRAE010000674.1:0-1808 GCA_964422175.1 uncultured Luteitalea sp.
CGGCCTTGCGCACGTCTGCCGACTCGTGGACGTAGCAGGGCGCGTTGCCCGGGCCCACGCCGTAGGCCGGCTTGCCCGCCGAATACGCGGCGCGCACGAGTCCGAGACCGCCAGTGGCGAGGATCACCGCCACTTCGCGCTGCCGCATCAGTTCCTGCGTGCCCTCGAGCGTGACGGTGGTCATCCAGCCGATGACACCCTCAGGCGCACCGGCCCGTGCCGCGGCGGCGGCGAGGATTTCGGCGGTGCGGCTGATGGATCGCGCGGCCGACGGATGCGGACTGATGACGATGGCACAACGCGCCTTGAGCGCGATCAGGATCTTGTAGATCGCTGTCGACGTCGGGTTGGTGGACGGCACGATGGCGGCCACGACCCCGAACGGTTCCGCGATCTCGATGATCTTGCGTGTCTCGTCCCGCCGCAGTACGCCCACCGTGCGCATCGGCTTGATGAACTCGTACACGCGCTCGGCCGCGAAGCGGTTCTTCGTGACCTTGTCGGCGTAGACGCCGAATCCCGTCTCGTCGCACGCCAAGCGTGCCAGGGCGTCGACCTCCGGCTTCACGGCGGCCGCCATGGCGTCGACGATGGCGTCGATGCGGTCCTGAGGGAGCTCGGCGAGCTGGGCCTGCGCCGTGCGCGCCACGCGGGCCAGCGCTCGCGCTTCGGCGATCGAGGCGAGATCGCGATCTGACGGCGGCTTGGCGGCGGGAGCGTCGGCCATGCGACAGGAGGCGGGCGAACCCCACCACGATGGCGGGTGCGCGGCGCCTGAAGACGATTACTTGCCGGCCGGAGCCGGCTTGGGAAGTATCCGTTCCACGTCCGCGTGCGGACGCGCAATCACGTGGACGGAGATCAGCTCACCGACGCGCCGTGCCGCGGCGGCGCCTGCGTCTGTCGCGGCCTTGACCGCTCCGACATCGCCGCGAGCCATCACCGTCACATACCCGGCGCCGATGTATTCCTTGGCGATGAGCTGCACGTTGGCGGCCTTCACCAAGGCGTCTGCCGCTTCGATGGCCCCGATGAGGCCGCGGGTTTCGATGAGTCCGAGCGCGTCGCCCATGAAATCGAGCGGACTCTAGCATGTTGCTCCACTGGCCGCAACGGTTTACCCTTGTGTGTTTCGCCGGGTCGTCCGGCACTCGATCCAACCATCGTGTCCATCCATTCGAGGAGTTGCGAGGCGTGAAACCCCTAGCCGCGTGTGTGGTCGTGGCCGTGGCCCTCTCGGTCGCGGCCGGATGCAGCAAGAAGGAAGACAACCAGCCGCCGGTCGCGACCGCGACGTTCTCGGCGAGTCGTGCCAAGGCGCCGCTCGGCAGCCCGCTGGATCTGACCTATCGGTTCGTCGTGGCCGCCAACGCACCAGCCTTCGAGAAGGACTACAAGGTGCTCGTCCACTTCCTCGACTCGGACGATCAGCTCATGTGGACCGACGACCACGAGCCGCCCACGCCGACGAAGGACTGGAAGCCCGGCCAGCGCATCGAATACTCGCGGACGATGTTCGTGCCGCAGTACCCGTACATGGGGCAGACGACGATCCGCATCGGCCTGTATGACTCCGAGACCGGTGCGCGTCTGCCGCTCGGCGGCGAGAACGACGGTCAGCGCGCCTACAAGGCCGGCACGCTCGAACTGTTGCCCGCTTCCGACAACGTGTTCATCCAGTACAAGGACGGCTGGCACAACGCCGAGGTCGCGGGCGACAACGCGCAGGTGGAGTGGCAGTGGACCAAGAAGGTCGCGACGCTCGCGCTGCGCAACCCGCGCCGCGACGCCACGCTCTATCTCCACTA
>CAYRAE010000675.1:0-1808 GCA_964422175.1 uncultured Luteitalea sp.
CTGGTCGTCGACCAGTGGCGCGTCGAGGACGGCCTTCCGCAGAACACCGTCACCAGCCTCGCGCAGGACGACGACGGATACCTCTGGGTCGCCACGCGCAAGGGTCTCGCCCGCTTCGACGGCGCGCAATTCACGGCGGTGGATCGCGTGGGCGGCGTCGACATCGGCAACCTCCGCCTGACGGCGGTGCTCCCCGCCTCGGATGGCTCGATCTGGGTTGGCACCTACGGGTCCGGCGTCCTCCGCGTGTCGAAGGATGCCGTCGTGCGCTACGGCGCCGCCGAGGGCGTCGCCGATTCGGTGATCCGGAATCTGTCACGCGATCGTGACGGACGCATCTGGCTGTCGACGTCTCGGGGGGCACGCGTGTTCGATGGGCAGCGCTGGCAGCGTCCGCCGCTCCCAGACGACCTGATCGACGAGCCGGTGAACGCCGTCATGCAGACGCGGGACGGCCGCCTGTGGTTCGCCACCAGCACGCATGGCGTGGTGAGCGTCACGGGCACCGACGTGCGTCGGTATTCGGTGGCCCAGGGTCTGAGTCATCCCACCGTGACGTCTGTCGCCGAGGGACCGGATGGCACGGTGTGGCTGGCCGGCCCGAAAGGCGCCGCCAGAATCCAGGACGGCACGATCACCGCCATCGGCGTGGCGGACGGGCTCCCGGTGGATCGCGTCCTGCAGGTGATGGTGGACACGCGCGGCGTGGTCTGGATGACGACGCACGGCGGCGGACTGGTGCGGCACGACGGCGCCGGTTTCAGGACGATCCGGCAGAGCGACGGACTCAGCACCGACTATCTCATCTCGTTGATGGAGGACCGCGACGGTGCGCTGTGGGTCGGTACGCTCTCCGGCGGCCTCAATCGCGTCGCATCCGCCGCACGCGAACTGATCGACAGGCGCTCCGGCCTGCCCCCGTTCCCGGTGACCACCGTCTATCAGCGACACGGCTCCGGTACGTGGTGGATCGGCACGTATGGCGGCGGGCTCGTGCGGCTGCGCGACGGACGGCTGCGCGTCTTCACGCAGGCCGATGGCCTGCCGAGCAACGCGATCACGTCGGTGGCGGGCACGTCCGGTGAGCGCGTCTGGGTGGGCACCAATGGCGGCGGGGCGTTCCTCTTCGACGACGGGCGCATCGTCGATCGGCTGGGCCCCGACCTGGTGGGCGACACGCTGCGGACGATCGAACTGGACGGCGACGTCGTGTGGTTCGGCGGCAACGGGCTCTTCCGCTACGCCAACGGGACGCTCCAGCGCATCGGGCTGGCCGAAGGCCTGCGCAGCACGGAAGTCCGCGTCATCTATGCCTTACGCGATCGCGTGTGGCTGGGGACGTACGGCGGAGGCCTGCAGAGCATCGCGCGCGACGGACGCGTCACGAGCTGGGGCGAGCACGAAGGACTCACGAACGCCTTCGTGACCTCGCTCCACCACGACGAGATCGACACGCTGTGGATCGGCACCTATGGCGGGGGCCTGTTCCGCCTGAAACACGACCGCATCACCGGCGTCACCTCGCACGACGGCCTGCCCGACGACGTCATCTTCGACGTCACGCTCGACGAAGCGAAGCGCCTGTGGCTGATGGGGACGCAGGGGCTGGCCGTTGTCCCGCTGGCAGACGTCGAGGCGCGGCTGGATGGCCGGCACGACGTGCTGTCGGTGACGCGGTACGGACGCGCCGACGGCGTACCGGGCACCGACGGGACCGACGGCAACCAGCCCCTGAGCTGGCTGGCCAACGACGGCCGCCTGTGGTTCGCCACCGTCGACGGCGTGGTGATCTTCGATCCCACCGAAGT
>CAYRAE010000676.1:0-1798 GCA_964422175.1 uncultured Luteitalea sp.
CGATGCTGCACGGGTTCCTCGCGTACCTGATGAAGTGCACGGTGACGGGCACGCCCTATCGCGTGTTCGGATACGAGGGCAAACAGGTGCGCGACAACATCCACAGTGCCGACCTCGTGAGTGCGTTCATGGCGTTCACCGACGCACCTCGCGTGGGTGAGGTCTACAACATGGGCGGCTCGCGTTTCTCGCACTGCTCGATGCGCGAAGCGATCGTGCTGTGTCAGGAGATCGCGGGACGCGAACTGTCGTGGACATACGAGGAGAAGGCGCGCATCGGCGACCACATCTGGTATGTGAGCGACATTGGCAAGTTCAAGCGGCACTACCCGGCATGGGTCCAGCAGCACGACGTGCGCTCGCTGCTGACAGACATCCACGACAGGAACGTCGAGCGCTGGCAAGCCGCGACTACCCGCTGACGATGGACGTCCAGGCGATTTACGAGCGACGCTTCGCCGACACGCTGGCGTTCCGGCGCGGGATGTGGGACGTCCTGTGCCGGGAATTCTTCCAGCGCCACGTGCCCGTCGACGCCACTGTCGTGGAGATCGGCGCGGGATACTGCGAGTTCATCAACCACATCCGCGCCGGGCGCAAGATCGCCGTCGATCTCAATCCAGACACGCGCAGGCACGCGAGCGCCGATGTCACGGTGGTGACCTCGTCGACGTCGCACATCGCGGGCCTCGAGGACGGTGTGGCCGACATCGTGTTCGCGAGCAACTTCCTCGAGCACCTCTCGCGCGAGGACATCCTCGCGACGCTGCGCGAAGTCCACCGTATCCTGCGGCCGGGCGGCCGGTTCCTCATCCTGCAACCGAACATCCGTTACTGCAAGGAAGACTACTGGCAGTTCTTCGACCACATCACGCCCCTCTGCGAGCGCAGCCTGACCGAAGCGCTGGAGACAACGGGGTTTCGCGTGGTGTCGATGCTGGGCCGGTTCCTGCCGTTCACCACGCAGGGCCGGTTGCCGAACTCCCTGCTGTTGCTGCGCCTCTACCTGAAGCTGCGCCCCGTCTGGCGGATCTTCGGCCAGCAGAGCTTCGCGATCGCCACGCCTCGTGAGTAATCGACAGCTCATCCTGTCGCTGGTGATTCCGGCCCACAACGAGGCAGACGGGATCACCCCGACGCTGCGCGCCTTCGCGGGCCGCCTGCGAGAGGAGGGCATCCCGTTCGAACTCGTCGTGGTCGACGACCACAGCACCGACGGGACGGGCGCGGTGCTCGAGTCGCTGAGGGCCGACGTCCCGGAGTTGCGGCGCGTGGAGAATCCGCGATCGGGCGGGTTCGGGCATGCCGTACTCGCGGGGCTCGAGGCGTTCAGCGGCGACGCGGTGGCCATCGTCATGGCCGACGCATCAGACGACCCGGCGGATCTGGTGACCTACTACCGCACCCTGCTTCAGGGGTACGATTGCGTGTTCGGGTCGCGGTTCATGCCCGGGGGCCGCGTGGTGGACTACCCCACGCACAAGCTGCTGCTGAACCGGCTGGCCAACACGTTCATCAGGGTGCTGTTCGGGCTCCGGCTGAACGACACGACCAACGCGTTCAAGTGCTATCGGCGCGAGGTGATTCGCGGGTGCGCGCCGCTCCTGTCGAAGCACTTCAACCTCACCGTCGAGCTCCCGCTGAAAGCGATCGTCAGGGGCTACTCGTACGCGGTCGTGCCCATCAGCTGGTACAACCGGACGACGGGCGTGTCGAAGCTGAAGATCAAGGAGATGGGGAGCCGCTATCTCTTCATCGTCCTGTACGTGTGGCTCGAGAAGATCCTGTCACGCGGCGA
>CAYRAE010000677.1:0-1793 GCA_964422175.1 uncultured Luteitalea sp.
TCCCTACCGTGTCACCGAAGCAGCAGACCAACATTCGATTGGAGCCAGAGCACATGGAGGGGCTCCGGCGCATTCGCGAGAGAGTGGGGATTCCTGCGTCGGAGCAGATACGGCGTGCGATCGAGGCGTGGTTAGCTGAGCACGATCGCCCAGAAACGAAGACGGCACGCAAGCGGGTTGCCCCCCGCAAGCGCGCCTGAGACCCAGCAGCGATACCCTGCCGACGGTCCTGCCCGCTATTGTAGCGAGCGTCCCGCCGGCCATGAACCTGAGGAGGTTCCCAATGGCCAGAGCCATCCGCCGTCCCGACCCGGTCGCCGTCGTTCCCCCCACGCGTCGCGAGATTGCGATCGCGGACGCCATCAGCGTCACCGAGATCGCGCTTGAAGGCGCGGCGGAAATCCGCGCGACCCTCCGGTTCATCGAGCGCCACTGTGAATCAGGACCCGTCAAGGCGACGAGCCACCTGTCCACCACGGAACACATCAAGGCGGCCCTCGTCCTCGCCTGGGACGCCCTCAGCAGCGTGGAGTGTGGCGTTGAGCAGGCGCGCGAATTTATCACCGAACTGCGGGCGGAGATGGCGACCGAGGGAGGTGCGCGATGACGAAGGCCCGCGTCTGCCACGAGCTTGAGGAGACGGTCGCGCGCCTCGAAGCCTTGGCCGAGAGCATCGGGGACTCAGACCGGCCCACGGCATTCGGGTTGGGGCTCCTCCTCGGCGACCAGGCGAAGCGCTTGGAACGGTTGCGCGCGGCGCTCTCGGGCGAGACACCCGCAGCGAAGGTGACGCGATGAGGCCGGACGTGCTCGACGACAGCGTCGTCTCGGTGGGGCGGCTGACACGCGCTCGGGCCGAAGCGGCGGCATGGGTCGCCGTACAGCCGCTCGACGACGACCTCGTCGAGACGCTCGCGCGCGCCGAAGCGGAGGACCTCTCGGGCGCGCTCGCCGCCACTCTCAGCGGGTACGGCGAGATGTCCGACCAGCAACTGGAGGTCTGCTACCAGCCTGAGGAACTCCAGGTGGCGTTCTTCTGGGCGGGTGCCGTGCTGGTCGAGGCGCTGCAGTCTCGGCCCAGCGCGACCGGGAAGGAGTAACAGAAGGAGTAACCTGCCGAGGGCTGAGCCGAAAACAGCCGGTAATCATGGGCGATTCGGCACAAGTGCGGTGCCGGCCCTCGCACCATCACCCCTTCCAGTAAATCCAACTTCCGGCAGTCCTTACGGTCGTGCGCGGAACCGGCGCAGGCGGCCGTACGGCGTTGGCATGCGGTGTCGCGTTCGTGGCAGACTGGCGCCTCGCTGAGAGACTGATGGGCGGGCGGGCAGGTGGTGCCGAGCGCGGCGCGCTGCGCGCGTGGGGGGCTGCGACGGCGGTAGTCGTGCTCCTGTGCCCGGTGTCGTCGCGCGCGCAGGAGACCCCGCCGGCAACGCAGCCGACATTCCGTACCGAGACCAACCTCGTCGAGGTGGTGGCGGTCGTGACGGGCGAGGACGACCGAAGCCTTGGCGCGGTATTGGCGGCGATTCTACCTGGCCGGGCACCCACAAGGAGGCTGCACATCGTCAGCGCGCGAACGCAGACGGGAATGCGTAGTCGCCTGACTTCCATCCGACGGTCAGCGGGGATGCGCGTCTGACTGAACTGCGCGTAGGGGCGACGCATGCGTCGCCCCTGCAACGTCAGTGTGCGAACGGGCCAGTCCCTACGCCCTTGTGCTCGTGCCAACTATCCCGCGACGGGTTCGGCGGTTGGCGCGGCGAGGCCGAGCTCCTTGCGGAGACGCTCCT
>CAYRAE010000678.1:0-1783 GCA_964422175.1 uncultured Luteitalea sp.
GGCACGTGCAGCATGCTCTTCGGCTGGTAGTCCACCAGCTTCAACGACGCATCAGGCCTGGCCGACTCCGCCGAGTCCGCGGCCGTCGCCTTCCCTGCATCGCCGCCGGATGGCGTCTCCTGCGCACACGCCCCCGTCGTCACGGCCCCCGCCAGGATCCCGGCGTTCTTCAACCATCGTCGTCTGTCCACACGTCTCCCCTTCGTCTGGAACGCGCGCGTCGCCTAGAACTCGCGCTTCTTCAATCGATCGATCGTGAACCGTGCCGTGTCGGCGATGGCCATCACCGCCATCACGCCGGCCTGCACGGGATCGGTCACCACGAGATCGCTCGCCTCCGGCACGCTGCCGGCCATGTTCAGGCTGATCACGATCAGGCCGCCCGCGCGAACCTCGCGCACGGCCCTCTCGATCTCGCCGCCCATCAGGGAACCCGCGAGCACCAGCACGCGCGCGCGCGGCAGGCGCGGCACGGCGCGCACGGCTTCGGCCAGCGGCTGTTCGCCGACGAGCGGGATCGTATCGACGGAAATCTTCTCGCCGCGGATGTTGTGTCGATCGGCTTCCGAGATCGCACCGATGGCGACCTGGCCCACCTGCGCGCCGCCACCCATGATGATCACGCGCTTGCCGAACACGTGCTGGAACGACGCCACGCGCTCGATCGCCTGCACGACGTCCGACGCGTCGAGATCGGCCAGCAACGCCGACGCGTCGGCGGCATCCACCTCCAGCATCAGCCGCGTCACGTCGACCCCGTGCTCCATGATGCTGACCGACGTGATGTCGCCGCGATGCGACGCAATGATGCCCGTCACCGCATGCAACACCCCCGGCCCACTACGGGTCGCCAACACCAACGCGAGCGGCGAACGCGAATCCGACACGCGGGGAGAATACAACGGTACGCGCGCGTCCCCTCAGCGCTTGACCTTGGCAATGAGTCCCGTCGTTGAGTGGCCCTCTTCGGTGGGGATGCGGACGACGCGGCCGCCGCGGGCCTGGACTGTTTCCCGACCGACGATCTGATCCAGCGGCCAGTCCGCTCCCTTCACCAGGACGTCCGGCTGCACTGCGTCGATGAGCGCGGCTGGCGTGGGTTCGGCGAAGATGGTCACCAGGTCCACCACCTTCAACCCCGCGATCAACTCGGCGCGCTCGGCGGCCGGATGCACGGGGCGATCGGGGCCCTTGGCCGCCCTGACCGTGTCGTCTGTGTTGACGGCGACGATGAGGTGATCGCCTTCAGCACGCGCCGCGGCGAGGTAGCGCACGTGGCCCGCGTGCAGGATGTCGAACACGCCGTTGGTGAACACGACGGTGCGCCCCGCCGCCTGCCACGCGCGCGCCTGCGCCACACACGCCTCGCGCGTCACGACTCGCGCCTGCCCGGCCTCGTCTCTCATCGCCGCGATCGTACCCGGCTTCGCGCGACCGTTCGGAGTGCCGGCGGGGCAGGTGGCTGTTCCCACAGTGTGCGAATCGGCACGGCGAAGAAGCGATCGCCGAAACTCAGCGCGGCTTCGCCGTCGTAGAGAACGACGCCGCAGACGAATCGATCGCCCGCGGCGTCCCTGAGGCGACGCATGCCCGCGAAGTCGCGCGGCCTCACCGTTGCCGCAGACTTCACCTCGATCCCCATCACCTGACGTCCACCTCGTTCGAGCACGATGTCCACTTCGTAGCCGTCGCGATCGCGATAGTGGAAGAACGAGAGGCTCGCGGCGTGCCACGACGCCTGACGACGCAGTTCCTGATAGACGAACGTCTCGAGCAGCTGCCC
>CAYRAE010000679.1:0-1778 GCA_964422175.1 uncultured Luteitalea sp.
GCGTGGGCGCCTTGGTTGCGGCGAACCCAGGCCCGCTGCTGCCCGAGCGACCACGGGACCGATTCCACGGGGGAGTGATCTGAGTGAGGATCGCCGCCTCTGCCTCGCGGTGGTTGGTGGTTGGAAGAAACCAGACGACCACGTCCGCACCGATCTTGACCGCTTGAAGCACCAGGCTATTGATCCTGCAGTTCGTCGACTGGCCGTCCGAATGACAGTTCCTGGCGGCAATCTGCCCATATCCGACTGGACCCATGCGTTGCCCGAGATTGCGGCACTCACCGACGTACTTCGTTTCACCATCGACAACGAAGGCGTACACGCCAGACACTGGACTCGCGTTCGGAAGCTCGAACGTGCAGAAGGGCCCATCTCCGTACTTGTTCCTCCCGATCGTTGCATCCACCGCGTGGACGTACTCCTCGGGCGATCCGTCCGGGCCGCGCCGCAAGACCAGCGCCCCAACTTCTTCGAAGGGGTATCCCGCGATCAGTCGAGCCAAAGCGAACCCATGATAGGTCAGCCAAGAGCCCGACGAGCACTGCGAACTTTGCGCGCGAGATCGCGATCGCTCCACGGCGGCAGGCACGTCGCGTTCCACTCGGCGAGGGCTTCCAGCGCCTCGCCTTCCGACAGCTCGAAATGACGAAGCAGCCGGCAACAGACCCGGAACGTCCGGGCATCACCGGACGCTCCGGAGATCGCAGGTGGAACAGCTGTCAAGTAACGGCGCGCTCTGTCGAGCCTCGGCACACGAGGTGGACAGATCGGGCTTCGATGGGGCACGACGATCGCGAAAGCCGATGCCTCTGGAAAGCTGTCCGCCGCGCAGGCGCCAGGCGAAGCGTACTCCATCGCAACGCACTGGGGTGGCGCGTACTTGTGGTTCAAGAACCCGGGTAGCCGCGTCATCTGCGAGGTCGACGTGGCCACCCTGTCGGTGTCCAGTTCCCGGGCGAGATGCTTCTGCAGCGCCTCGGCATGGTCGACCGACATTTCATTGACTCGCCACAGGATGTGCGCTCGGCCGTTGGATGAGCGCACGACAACAGATGGTGCAGGCAGGTCGGGTCGACGCTCGATGGCGCTCAGCACCTGATCGGCGTCCCTGTCCGCGTCCAGGAACACATGCCGCACAGCGGTCACCGACTCGCGTGTCCGCGAACGCCGACCTGGTGTTAGAGCGTTCACGCTCACGTACACGTCGAAGCGATGCGCGTTCTTGAACCGCAGCCAGCTCTGGAAGCGCGGGTCGAGGACCATGCCGACGGGCCCGACGCGCTGCACGGCCTCGCCTGTGTCGTGGCGCTTCAGAAGAACCGCGATCCAGTCATCCGGCAGGAACGCGGCCCTGAGGAACCGGAGCGGTGCGTCGCGGTCGACCTGCATGGCACCTCACTGCTTGGTAAGCACCATGGTGCCTGAGAAGGTTGCGAGCTGGCAGTCGCTGCCGTTGAAGTCGGCCTCGATGCGCGTGGCTTGGGCCATACCGATGCTCGCGAACGTCCCGCGGCACCCACGCGGCGAGTTGTACTCGCCCTGCGTGCTGATCGACGTCGGCGCAGTGTTGCCTGGCGTCAGCGTCGTCGCGGCGGTCGTGTTCACCGTCAGCCACGGGTCCTGCGAGCGGATTGTCGTCGTGAAGGAGCGGAGATCTGTCTGCGGGACTGGAGCGAACGTCCAGGTCATCGGTCCAGTCGTCGGCGGCGGTGCGTTCGGATCGCCGGGATTGACCTGAATCGTGACGGTTCCCGTCCACGTACCCGTCAGGAACGAGG
>CAYRAE010000680.1:0-1771 GCA_964422175.1 uncultured Luteitalea sp.
GTGATCGGCTGGCACGCGCCGATCGACGGCGCCAGCGTGCGCATGCGCGTCTACGGCACGCTCGGCAACCCGAACTTCGTCGGCGTGCTGATGGCGTCGACGCTGCCGCTCACCGCCGGGTTGGTTGCGCGGGCCGGCACGATGCGGGATGACGCCGACGGCGGTGAGCAGACCGTCGACTGGCGACGAGCGCGGCCGTACGTGGCAGCGGCCGTGCTCCAGGCACTGGCGCTCGTCGCCACGGGATCGCGCGGTGCCGTGCTCGGACTCGCCGCCGCGATGACGCTCTACGCGGCGCTGCGCTGGTCGCGACGCGTGCGGCTCGGTCTCGCTGCCGTCATCGCATTCGCGATGGTGGCCGTGCTCGTCTCACCTGCCCGGCCGCTCGACACGACCGTCGCCGGTCGTCTCCATCTCTGGCGCATCGTCGCGCGGCATGCCATCGACGCGCCGACCGTCGGGCTCGGTCCGGGGGCGGTGCCGTTGAAGTTCGCCGAATGGCAGCGATCTGCCGCGCGCGACGGCGTGCGCGACGCGCGCTTTGCCGGGCTCACGGATCACGTGCACAACGACTACCTCGAAGTGCTCGTCGAGCGCGGCGTGCCGGGCCTGCTCACGCTCTGCCTGCCGCTGGCGCTGGTGGGCCTGACGGTGGTTCGCGCGCGGCGACCCGTCTCGCCGCTGCTGGCCGGCACCGCGGCCGCCGTCGCGGCGGGCGCTGCCTGCGCGATCGTGGATTTTCCGCTGGCGCGCCCAACCGAGCTCACCTGGTGGTGGGTGGCCGTGGTGATGACGCTGCAGGCCACGCCCGCCGCACCCGCCGCCCCTCCGCTCCGTCACGTTTGACGCAGGCGCAGCCACCCTCCACCGTGCCGGGCTACGGCGGACAGGTAGCCCGGCCCGTTACGGCCGTCAGGCCCGACGCGCGGCGACCACTGGAGGACTCGAGATGACGCGACTGAATCGCCGTGCAAGCGGCGTGCTGATGACGATACTGGCGATGGTGTGTGCGGGTGCGCTCGTACGCGCGGCGGGACTGACGTCGAAGTACGACGCCGAGATGAAGCGCCTGCGATCCGAGTGGAATGCGGCCCAGCGGGCGGAGGGTCTCGACCCGCGTGCCGGCCGCAAGGAACTCTACGGGAAATACCCCACGCCGCAGGTCACGTTGAGTAAGTCCGCCCTCGCCGCGCCTGGCGCGTCGGTCCCCCTCGCGTTCTCCGGCAAGTTCCCGGCGGAGACGATGTTCCTCATCGACCATGACCAGGTCACGCTGTCCGGCGCATCCACGACGGCGGGCAAGTACAGCGCGACGGCAGCCATCGCGGCCGGTGCGATGCCCGGATACGCGCGCGTGTTCGCGTACGCGCCGGTCAGCGGTGCCTGGAAGCGCGTCGGCGCCATTGTCATCAACGCCACGCCCACGTTCGTGCTCACGGGGTCCAACGGCTGGACGGTCACGCTCACGCCCGAAGGCAAGCCGTGGACGACAACGGCACTGGAGGCGTCGGTGGCATACAAGGCGGCGTACTTCAAGCCAGGCGCCACTACTCCGTTCGAGACCACGACGGGGGCGTTGACGCTCTCGCTCGACGGCGGACCCGACCAGCCGCTGAACTTCGGCATGCAGGCCCCGACAGGCGGCGCGATGCAGGAGTATCAGGAGCTCGCCGAGAAGATGGGAGACCCGAACGTCATGCTGAAGATGTCTTCCAAGGAGATGGACGCCCTGCAGAAGAAGATGCAGGAGCTGAGCGAGCGCATGATGAAG
>CAYRAE010000681.1:0-1766 GCA_964422175.1 uncultured Luteitalea sp.
GTCCGCGCCGCGAAGCCGATCTCCGCGTCGAGCGTCACCCGCACGTCATAGCCGGCCTCCCGCGCGCGTGCACGGCAGGCTTCCACTCGTGGATCAGAGGCCACGGCGTCGGCCATGGCATCGGCCAGTTCCTTCGCCAGTCGATTCACGGTGTCGTCCACACTGAACTCCCTTCAGGCACGCAGGCTCGAACCCTGCGTGCGGCTCGACGGGCACGCCGGATCCGCGGGTGGAATCGGTGCGATCGAGCGCCATCTGCTGTTTCATCGGAGGAGGCGTCTGGAGGTACTTGAAACGGAATTCGGCCCGATTGTATCGACCCGGTCCCGACAAAGGCAACACGGCAGGCGATGCACGCGGAGACGTGCGATAGGATGCGGCTGCCGTCATGCCGCTGCTGTCCGTTCGTCATCTCACCACCGGCTTCCCCTCCGGCGACCGCTGGCTGCCGGCGGTGCAGGACGTCAGCTTCGACCTCTCGTCAGGTGAGACGCTGGCCCTGGTCGGCGAGTCGGGCAGCGGCAAATCGCTGACCGCCTACTCGCTCCTGCGCCTGGTCCCGCCCCCCGGCCGGATCCTCGGCGGCGAGATCCGCCTCGACGGCCGCGACATCGTCACACTCGACGAATCCGAGCTGGAACAGATCCGCGGCGCCCGCATCTCGCTCATCTTCCAGGAGCCGATGAGCGCCCTCAATCCGGTGCTCACGATCGGCAGTCAGCTCGTCGAGGCGATGACCGTCCACGGACGCGGCGGCGCCGACCCGAAGGCCGCGGCGATCGAACTGCTCGCCACCGTCCGCATGGACGCGCCCGAGCGACGGTTCCACGAATACCCGCACCAGTTGTCGGGCGGACTCCGCCAGCGCGCGCTGATTGCGCTCGCCCTCTGCTGCCGACCGGCCGTGATCGTCGCCGACGAGCCCACGACGGCGCTCGACGTCACGATCCAGGCCGAGATCCTGAACCTGCTGCGTCACCTCAAGACGGAGTTCGGACTCGCGCTCCTGCTCATCACGCACGACCTCGGCGTCGTCGCGCACACAGCCGACCGCGTGGCCGTGATGTACGCCGGCCGGATCGTCGAGGAAGCCCCCGTGCGCGCACTCTTCAAGGCGCCGGCGCATCCGTATACACAGGCGCTGCTGCGCGCGATGCCGGGGTCGACGCACAGCGCGCGCCGTCTGGAGCCGATCGAAGGGCAGGTGCCGTCGCTGCGGGACATGCCGCCCGGGTGCGCGTTCGCGCCGCGGTGCGCCTGGCGTCACGACGCGTGCGACGCCGCGCCGCCCGACATGTACACCGTGGCCGACGGGCATCGCTCCCGCTGCGTGCTCGTGCGAGAGGCACGCGAACTGGCCGCCGGCCAGGGCATCGGTCCCGTGTGAACGCGATGCCGCTCATCGAAGTCGAGGCGCTCGACAAGCGCTACGAGCAGCGCGTCCTGTGGGGAGCCCCGCGCGTGACGCACGCGGTGCGCGACGTGTCGTTCACGATCGACGCCGGCGAAACGTTCGGCCTCGTCGGCGAGTCAGGCAGCGGCAAGACCACGACGGGCCGGTGCCTGCTGCGGTTGATCGAGCCGACGGGCGGGCGCGTGCGGTTCAAGGGTGAGGATCTGCTGTCGCTCGACCGCCGCACGTTGCGCGCGCGACGACGGCAGATGCAGATGGTCTTCCAGGATCCGTACGCGTCGCTCAATCCGCGCCATCGCGTGTCGACGATCCTCACCGAGCCGCTCGACATCCACAAGGTGGGCACGTCCGC
>CAYRAE010000682.1:0-1762 GCA_964422175.1 uncultured Luteitalea sp.
GGCCGTTCTTCGAGACGTATTTCCTGCTGACGAACCTGACGAGCACGACGGCGACGGTGACGCTGACGTATCGGACGGCGGGCGGGGCGGTGATCGGCAGTGATGTCCTGGCGGTGCCGCCGGGGGTGCGGGGGACGGTGTGGGCCAACGGGACAGCGGGGGCGCAGGCGTTCAGCACGGAGGTGACCAGTACGCAGACGATCGTGGCGGAACGAGCGATGTACTGGCCCGGCGGGTCGAGCAACCTGCAGAGCGGGACGCCCGAGACGAGTGCGGCGATCGAGGGCAGCGAGGCGCGGACGAGTCCGGTGATCACCAGTCCTACGCCGTACACACTGACCGAGGGGGTGGAACTCCCGCCGATCGTGGGGACGGCCGAGACGGCGGCGGTGGTGGTGGGCAAGCCGGTGCCGGGCAGTGCGATGGGTGAGGGGCTGGTCGAGAGCAGTAGTAGTAGCGGGCCGTCGTGGTACGGGTCGCACCTGGCGCGGGGGAAGCGGCCATGAGCGCGCATCGCAGGAGATCCGAGATCCGGACGCTGGTAGGTGCGCTGGTGCTGGCGCTGATCGGCTCGACCGGGGCGGCGGCCGAGGAGCGGGCCACCGGCGCGCTCCCGCCGCACCCGCTCCCGGCACCCGTGCTGACCACCGGCCTGTCGGCAGACACACCGCTGCCAGTCGACGTCGTGCCGTTAGCGGCGCTGTCCGCCCCACCGGCCCACGGCGAAGCGGGCGGGATGCTGCTGCAAGGCGGCGGAGGCGGGCCGCGCTTCCGGTACTACGGACTGGACGCGTTGGGGTCGGTGCGGGTGGTGTTCGACGCGGCGGGGGCGGTGGTGAGCCGTGCCGACTACGAACCGTTCGGGGCGGCGGCGAGCACGACGACCGGTCCGCAACCGCGCGAGCAGTACACGGGGCACGAGCGGGACGGCGAAGTGGGCGTCGACTACTTCGGCGCGCGCCTGTACCTCGCCGCGCTCGGGCGGATGCCGTCGGTGGACCCGCTCTACGTGGGCGCGGTCGAGGATCCGCAGCGGTGGAATCGCTACGCCTATGCGCTCAACAGTCCGATCGTCATGGTGGATCCAGACGGGCGGACAACGAAATGTACAGGGACCACGACAATTCCCGGCAGCGAACTGGGCGCATGCTCCGATGGCGGCGCGAAAGGCGGTCGTTCTTCGCGCCCACCCGGTGGCCCTGCATTCTCGTTTGGTGTGTCGACAATTGAGTTCTTCGGCTTTAGCTCCAATGAGACCTATTTCATCGCGCAGTACGGTTATATCCCAGAATTTGGAAGCCAAACCGTCGACTTTCCAGCCGCCGAGAATGCCAAGGGAGAGGTATTTTCTGCGGAGGCCGATGTTCAGGCGCAAGGAGCAGCAAACCAGTTCGAAGAAGATATGAAGCATCTTGAGGTTATGGAGGCAGGGGCTGGGGGGGCTGCTGCAACAGCGGCGAAAGTTGTCAGCAAGTACGGCTCAACTGCTGCGAACAGGCTCGGGCAGCACGTCCATGCGGCGTATAGAGCTCTTGCTCGCGCCAAGGATGGCTGGGCAGCTGAAGTGACAATGAAGGGCGCCAGCGGAAACACGTACAGAGTTGACATAGTGACGAAGCGAGGTTACATACTTGAGATAAAGCCGAAGACTGCCAGTGGAGTGGCAAGAGGTGCTACGCAGTCGGCGAACTACGCACGTGAACTTGAGCCTCTTCCGGGATCAGCGTGGGTAGAGGTCAAGTCCCCCGCAATGGAAGTAGAT
>CAYRAE010000683.1:0-1754 GCA_964422175.1 uncultured Luteitalea sp.
TCGGGCTTCTGCCTGGAAACCCAGCATTTCCCTGATTCGCCGAACAAGCCGGCGTTCCCGTCCACGATCCTGCGCCCCGGGGAGACCTACCGTTCGAGCACGACCTACACGTTCGGGACGAAGTGAGACGGCTGGCCGCTGCCGCGCGGATCCTGTCGCCGGGCGCCCTGCCCGTCGTCGCCCCTACCTCCCCCGTGCGAGGCGCGTAGGGCTCGGTTGTTCAGTTGTGCGCTCCGCGGCGTTGTGGAGATGGAGTTGATGAGACCGTCTCGATGCTGAACGTCATCGCCGAGTCGGGGCCTGTATCCGACGATGCCGCCCTCGTGGCGAGGATTCGTGCCGGGGACCCCGACGCCGAGGCGGACTTGGCCCGCCGGTTCGGTCCGCGCATGCGCGCGCTGTGCCTGGCGCGGACGAGACGGCCCGATCTGGCCAGCGATCTCGCGCAGGATGCGATGATCGCCCTCCTGCTGGAACTGCGGCGCGGGGGACTGCGCGAGCCGTCGGCGCTGGCTGCGTTTGCCGCCGGCATCGCGCGCAACATCGTCAGATCCGAGCATCGGGCGTCGACGAGGCACGACGTGCGTCCCCTCGAAACGGATGTGGTGCAGGCCGCCACGGAGGAGGGCGACGTGCGCCGGCTCGACGTCGAGCGCGCCCTCGATCGCCTGCCACCCGCCGATCAACAGGTGCTCCGGCTCATCCTTGTCGACGGGTGCAAGCCGGCCGACCTGGCCGTGCGGCTCGCCATCTCCCCGGAGGCGGCGCGCGCCAGGAAGCTGCGGGCGCAACGCCGGTTGATGGAGGTGTTCGGTTCACCCCCTCCGTCACGTTCTTCCGCACCGCAGCCACATATGCTGCGATGACCCCCTGCAGCCGCTACCCGGACGAGGATGCCGTGCTCCGCTATGTCGCCGGCGACATGGACGACGGCGAGCTGAGTGCCTTCGAGGACCACCTCTTCGCGTGCGACACGTGTCTGAGGCGAGTGGAGCGCTATCAGGACGCGCAGCAGGTGCTGGCCAGACGCGCGCCCCTCGAAGGCCCCATCGTCGTCGCCGCGTCCAACGGCGGGGCGGCGCCCGCACCTGCGCGCGGACTGCCCTGGTGGGCGCTCGGCGCCGTGGCGGCGGGCCTCGTTGTCACGGCGATCGGCGTGGCGACATGGAACCGGCCACCCGCATCGCTGGTCGTGTATGTGGAGCGCGCCGCCGCGGAGCGAGCGCCTGCACCGGAGCCGGCCGAGCCGACATCGCCGGCGCATGCATCGAGCTCGCATGCCCTCCAGGTGGCGGTTCTGGCGATGGTGATGCCGCCACCCTACCTCACGCTCACCACGCGGGGTGCGTCAGAGGAGGCGGCGCGCTTCGCGCAGGGCATGGAGGCGTACACGAAGGCCGACTGGACGACGGCGGCGCGGTTCCTGAGCGAGGTCGACACGGCCGAGGCGCGGTTTTACGAAGGAATCGCGGACCTGATGCGCGGCGAAGCGGCCACCGCCGCCGCCACGCTCGAACGCGCCCGCGCGAGCGGCGCGCAGCCCTACGCCCGCGAGAGCGTCTTCTACATCGGCAAGGCCGCGCTCCAACAGGGCGACATCCCCCACGCCCGCCAGGCCTTCGCCACCGCCAGAGACACCGGCGCCACCACCGCCCGAGACGCCACACGGCTGATCGCGGCGCTGGACGAACTCGGCGCGGCACACTGAGAAAAGTGAAAAGTCCAAAGGCCAAAGTCCAAGGACAGCGAAAAAG
>CAYRAE010000684.1:0-1754 GCA_964422175.1 uncultured Luteitalea sp.
GGCAGGTCGCCGGAGATGCCGTGCGCCCAGAGCCCCGACTGGCCCAGCGTGTTGCGGGCCAGCGCCGCCGGATCGGCGCGCAGGGAGTCGTCGAGATACAGCACGCGCGACGCGAGCCGATCGTACTGACGCGCGACTTCACTCGAAATCCCCAGGTGCCTGAGCAGCATCTGGCTGTGCGTGAACGCCATCGCACCGGCCCGCGTGGCGGCGCCGGTGTCGTGATACCGCTGCGCGAGCGTGATCGCCAGGTCGCGCGAGTCTGCCGCGCCCGTCGCGAACGCCAGCCGCGCGACGCCGCCCGGCTCGAGCCTGACACGCTGGCGCAGGCTGACGATCGGATCGAGCACCGATCCCGTCGTTCCTGTCAGGGACCGGCCGTCGAGCGCCAGCGGCGCGGCGAGCGTACGACCACGTCCCAGGAAGCGGACACGGCTCGTCTCCCATTCGGTCGACGACGACGTGTGGCCCTCGACACTAAGTACGTGGAACGCCCAGGCCCGCGGCTCGTGTTCGGCGCGAGGCCGCCGGCTGCAGATGATCGCGTCGCTGTCGGGCAGGTACTCCGTCTGGACGAACAGCTTGCCGAACGTCGGATGCGCCAGGTCGTCGGCCTGCCGTCCGAGCACGATCTCGGCATAGCTGGTGATCTCGATCTCGCGCGGGCGATCGCTGTGATTGGTCAGCGACAGCCTGCGCACTTCGACATCGTCTCCGGCCGAGACGACCACGTCGAGCCTCGACTCGATGCCATCGTCCGTACGCCGGAACACGGCCTTGTCGGCGGCGAACGTGATGAAGCACTCCTCCGGCTCGCGCATGGTCGGGAACCACGTCGGCGACCACAACAGGCCGGTTCGGACGTCGCGCAGATACAGGCACTGCCCGCCGACGTCCATCGTCCTGTCCTCGCGCGCACGCGTGATGGCCAGGTCGCGCCAGCGGCACGATCCGCCTCCCGCATTGGTGACGACCGTCACCCACGTGCCGTTGGACAGGTACTGCGCGTGCGGGACGGCCGTGTGCGCCGTCCGGAACCGCCGCAGGGGGATGCTCGGCGGCGTCCACGGCGCGCGCGTCAACTCCGCCGGGCGGGGTGGCGCCGCCGCGGCCGCGGTGGGGATCCGCTCCTGCAGCAGGAGCTCGGTCGCACGCACGTGCGAGTCGGCGTGGAAGCGCGTGACCATCACGTTGTCGAGCAGGAGATTGGTGGCCGCCAGCAGCGACATGCCCTGGTGGTGCGCCATGAACGTCCGGACGACGACGCCTTCCGGTACGACGCCGCGTCGAACGCCATCGACAGTGTCCGGACTCTTGCGCGGCGTATAGTCCACCGCCTCGTAGTAGCCGAACCGGCCCTCGGCACCCGCCGCGGTCAGCCGAGTCAGGTTCCGCAGCGCCGCCTGCGGGCTGACGGCCAGGGCCAGCGCCGTCGCGTACGGCGCGATCACGAGGTCGTCGGCCAGGCCGCGCTTGAAGCCGAGTCCGGGCACGCCGAAGGCCTTGTACTGGTAGTTGTCGGAGCGATCGCGCACGTTGTACGCCGACTCGGAGATGCCCCAGGGTACCTGTCGCTGTCGGCCGTAGCTCGCCTGACGAGCCACGGCGCCCTGGTTGGTCGTGTCGAGCAGCGTCTCCGGGAACGACCGCAGTAACAGCGACGGCATCAGGTACTCGAACATCGTCGCGCTCCACGACAGCAGCGTCGGCATGCCCTCGACGCTGATGGCCCGGCGACCGAGGTGGAACCAGTG
>CAYRAE010000685.1:0-1747 GCA_964422175.1 uncultured Luteitalea sp.
GCCTCGCGCAGCAGCGTTGCCACGGCATCCGCACACCGCGCGAGTGCCGCATCGTCGCCACTCGGCGACTCGATGCGCGCGAGCGCGGCGATCGCGTCGACCATCCAGTCCTGCCGCGCGCGCGCCTCGGCGCGCAACGCCTGCCCATCGAGTCTCATCGTGTCCGCCATCGCTTACTGATTTCCGATGCCTGGTGTCCGGCTGTCCGATCGCAATGGATCCGGTTGCCCGGTGCCCGGTTGTGTGTTGTCAGCGTGTACCGAGGCGCGCGATGTCCACCTGCTGGCCCGCGGCCATGACCATCCTGACGTTGCGGATGGCACGGATATCGTCGGCAGGATTCCCGTCGACGACGAGAAGGTCCGCCGCGGCACCCTGACGGATCACGCCGAGATCCGTGCCACCGACGCCGAGGAACGCCGCCGCGTTGGTGGTGCCCGCCGTCAGTGCCTGCGCAGGCGTGAGTCCGCTCGCCACGAGCAGTTCGAGCTCGCGCCACGGTGCTTCGCCACGGCCGGCGTGCGGGACTTCCGTGTGTCCGCCCATCACGAGACGCGCACCGTTGTCGTGCAGTCGGCGCACGAGCGCCTGCATGCGCGCGAACCCTTCCACGCGTCGCGCTGCCGAGAGCGTGGAGCCCGCCGGCACCGCATCGGTCGGTCGTCGCTCGAAGACGGCGAGTGTCGCGTCGACGAACGGGCGCGTACGTGCCACGACGGCATAAAGCCGTTTCGCTTCCGGTCCATCGAGGTCGATCTCGGCGAAGAGTGCGTAGCGACCGTCGCGGCGCGCGCCGTTGTCGGCAAGGACGGCCTGACGGTAGCGCTCGGCCTGCATCGGTGAGGCGATCGCCGTGCCGAACGACGTGATGTGCTCGATGCCCGTCATCCCGGCGTCGAGCAGGTCGCGCGCGTCGAGGATCTCCAGGTGCGCCGTGCTCGGGACGCCGCGCGCCCGACACGTCTCCATCACGGCGAGCGCGCTGGCGAGCGACAGCCGGAAGTAGATCTTGATCGCCGTCGCGCCACCGTCGATCGCGCGTTCCACCTGTCGCCGCGCTTCCTGCGGGTCGCGTGCGACGACCGCGTCGGCGGGATACGCGGGCCGCTCGCCATCGATGTGCGGGCCGGTGAGGAAGAGCCGCGGACCGGGCAGTCGCTCGTCGGCGATGAGGCGCCTGAGGGGCTCGTGTACTTCGAGCCATTCACCTGGATCGCGGAAGGCCGTGATGCCGTGCGCGAGCTGCCGCACCGCCATCGCCGGGTCTTCCTCGATGTGGAAGTGACAGTCGATGAGGCCGGGCAGGATGGTGCCGTCATCGAACCGCGTGACGGACGCGCCGCCGGGGATCGGCACGTCTCCGATCGCACCGGCGGCGACGATGCGGCCGTCGAGCACGACCACACGCGCGCCGGCATCGGCGATGAGACGTGTCCCGTCGAACAGTCGACGCGTCTCGATCACCACGCGCCCGGGCGCGGCCCCTTGTCCCGCCCACGCACCACGTGTCCCGACAACGGCCCCGGCCGCCGCAAGCCCCCACGTCAGCACCTGCCGCCGCGACGGTTTGAAGGTGGTTGCCTCCGTTTGCCGGTTGCCCGTTGCCGGTTGCCGGTTCCCCCTCACACCTCCCTCACCAGCCCCGCCCGTGTGGCGGCCGTGTTGCGGACGAGCGTGAGCATGGCGAGCAGCGCGAACCATGGCACGATGCTGGCACCGATCATCACCGGAGTGAAGGAGTACTCGT
>CAYRAE010000686.1:0-1744 GCA_964422175.1 uncultured Luteitalea sp.
TCGGGATCCAGGACGAGGCTGACGTCGGCAAAGCGCGCGATCGACGTGAGGACGTCGCGGCTGGCTGCGTCGCGGAACACGAGCGAATCGGGGAGCGTGACGTCGGGCAGCGTGCGGCCCTGGGGAGCCAGCGTGCGCGCCCGCGAGATCAACGACTCGAGACGCGTGCCACTCTCACCGCCGACAGCCACCTTCGCCCGCAGGACGTTGCGGGTCTCACTGACGGCAATCGCGGCATCGCCGTTCTCCGGGTGCAGTTCGAGGGCGATCTGGAACTCGACGAGCGCCTCGTCGTGCTTGCCGGTGCCGGCGAGCCGTCGGCCTTTCGCGAGGTGTTGCGCGGCCGCGCGCACTTTCGCGCGCGTGAGGACGGCGGCGATCTCCGTGTCGTCCGGGCGCAACACCAGCGCCTGCGCGTAGGCGACGATGGCCCTGTCGTAGTCGTGGCGCTGCTCGGCGAGTTGTCCGACGCGATACGGGCCTGGCGCCGTCGCACACGAGCCCAGTGCGCAGGCCAGCGCCACTACCGCGACCAACCCGAGACGCGTGCGGCGGTCCGCCACGTCAGTCCTGCGAGACGACATCGACGCCCCTGGGCATGGAGAACACGAATCGGCTGTCGGGCACGCCGACATTCTCGCGCAGATTCGTGAACGTGAACGTGGACGTGCCGCCCTGGCCGTCCAGGACCACCAGTTGGCGCCACGCGAGCGTACTGGCGTCGACCACCAGCGTGAGCGTCTCGTACTCCTGTTCCTTGCGCACGGGCCGCAGTTCGAGCGCCCGCGTGCCGGACGAGCCTTGCGGTGCGGGGACTTCCTTGACGGTGAAGTCGCGAAGCAGGTCGCCGCGTCCGGCCAGGAAGAGAATCGGCGTGGGGACACGCCCGGCTTCGGGCATCGCGCTGACGCGCACCTGCCTGTCAGCAGGCACGTAGAAGTACATCCGTGTGCCATCCGAGATGAACAGCTTCTTCTCCGGCGACTCGTAATCCCAGCGCATCCGTCCAGGCTTGCGGATGGCGACCGTGCCCTTCTCGACGGTGCGGCGCTTCAACACGCCGCCGACGTAGGCCTGCTCGAAGGACGCCGTGAAGCCGCGCACCTGCTGATAGTGCGCCTGGACGGCCCTGGCGAGACTCTCCGTCTCGACCTGCGCGCGCGCGTGCGTCGCGAGGAGCGACAGGGTGACGAGCGCGAGACAGACCGGCAGGAGCGAACGTCGAGTCATCGCATGTCTCCGAGTGCGGTGGTCATTCATGCCTGGGCAGGGCCGGCCCTCCGGGCCCGGCCGTCCCGGCGCCGGCGCCGGAACGCTTGGCGGCGACGAAGGCGCGGATCGCGTCGATCCCGCGTGTGTTCAGGATGCGATCCTTCGTGAGCGCCGCGCGCCGCGCCAGCCCGACGCCGAAGCGCATCTGGCGGCCGAGGCGATCCGCCATATGGCAGTCGCTGTCGATGACGAGCGTCGCGCCGATGCTGCTCGCCAGTTCCGCGAGCGGCGCGTCGAGGTCCATATGACCCGGCGCGCCGTCGATCTCGACGGCCGTGCCCGTGCGGGCCGCCTCTTCGAACAGACGTGCGAAGGGCAGGGCGTAGCCGGGCTGCCTCCCGGGCGACCTGTTGGCGGGGTGCGTGATCACGTTCACGAGCGGATGGCGCAGGACGCGCTCGTAGCGCTGCATGATGCGCGCGGGCGAGTGGCCGTGGCTTTCGTGCATCGACGCGAGCACGATGTCGAGCCG
>CAYRAE010000687.1:0-1742 GCA_964422175.1 uncultured Luteitalea sp.
TGGGGAAGTCGGGCCCCTTGATGTAGCGGCACAACTGGATCGTCGTGAGCTCGGGATTGTCGATGAGACGCAGCAGTGCCGTACACACCTCGCCCAGGTGATGCGGCGGCACGTTGGTCGCCATGCCCACGGCGATGCCCATCGCGCCGTTGATGAGGAGCGTCGGGACGCGAGACGGCAGCACCACGGGCTCGGTGCGTGTGCCGTCGTAGTTCGGGCGGAACGGAACGGTGTCCTGATCGAGCTCGGTGAGCAGCTCGTCGCTGAGGCGCGCGAGGCGGCACTCGGTGTAGCGCATCGCCGCGGCACCGTCGCCGTCGAGGGATCCGAAGTTGCCCGAGCCATCGATCAAGGGATAGCGCAGCGAGAAGGGCTGCGCCATGCGCACGAGCGTCTCGTAGAGCGCGCTGTCGCCGTGCGGATGGTAGTTGCCCATCACGTCGCCCACCACCTTGGCGCACTTGCGGTGCTTGGCGTCGGCGGTGAGGTTCTGCTGCCACATCGTGTAGAGGATGCGGCGCTGCACGGGCTTCAGACCGTCGCGCACGTCGGGCAGCGCGCGCGACGTGATCACCGACAGGGCGTAATTGAGGTAGCGCGCCTGCGCCGCTTCGTGCAGCGCCACGGCGGTTTCGCCCGGACCCGTCGGCGGAGCTGGCGGCAGGCCGTTGTCCGGCGGGTCAGGGATGTCGAAGAGAGAGGGTTCGTCTGACACAGCCCTTCAGCCTACCCGAACGGCGGCGCTGTCGCTGTATCCACCCAGGGCGGCAGCGGACAAATCGCGTGCGGAACCCGACGAGGCCGTGCCGGATGCGCCTCTTCGTAGCGGCACGTCCGGCGTGCTACGTCTCGCTCGGCGCGACGCGGGCCATCCAGGTCTTGTAGTCGGTGTAGCCGATGTCGGCCTGCCTGGCACGGGCGCGGGCGACGAGCGCGTCGGCGTGCGCGGCGGGGAGCGGCGGGTGGTCGGCCAGGTGACTCAGGACGTGCGCGGTAACGGCTTCCGCACGGTTGCGCGCGCCGTCGGCCATGCCGTCCAGCGAACGTTCCACGTCCTCGTCCTGCACGCCGAGATAGTGCTCCACGATGTGGTGCGCCACGTCCTTGGCGTGATGCTCAGACGCCTTGATGTTGCCGCGCCCTGTCACCACGTTGCCGACGCCGAACACGCCCGGCACCGGCGCGTACGCCCCCGTCTCCCAGTTCGCGTAGTCGTAGAACGTGCCCTTGACGGCAATGCCAGGCAACGGCTCGGGGAGGCTCCCAATGGCGCTCACCACGAGCCGGCTGCGCAGTTCGAACGGGCGGTCCTCCAACGCCACGGCCCTGCCGTCGCGCATCTCCGTTTCCACGAACCGCACGCCCGCTACCGCATCGTCTTCGATCAGCAGTTGGACGGGCAGCGCCAGCGGCCGCATCCGGAACAGGAACTTCTCCTGGGCCTTCACGAGCATCTTCCGGCGGACCGCCTCGATCTTCAGGAGCTGTTCGGACGTGGCGTTGGGCGGGGCCGACGCGAGCGGCATGTCCTCGACGCGACGGCGATAGACGAGCCAGCTGTCCTCGACGCCGAGACTGCGCGGGTCATCGATGCCCTGCGCCTGACAGGTCGCCGGGATGCCCGCGTGCTCGAGGTCGTACATCGAGACGTCGATGCCGCGCGCAGCGAGCGCGCGTCCGTACAGTTCGAGCTGGAACACCTTGACGACGTCGATCGACGCCAGTCCGCCGCCGATGCAGAT
>CAYRAE010000688.1:0-1739 GCA_964422175.1 uncultured Luteitalea sp.
ACATCGCGCTGCACATGGCGCTGGGACTGTCGCACGAGCAACTCGCGGAGACCGCCGAACAGGCGAGGGAGGCGCGTGCGCGCGCGCAGCGCCTGGAGCGGCGCGTGCGTGCGTTGTCGGACGCGCTCGATTCGAGCCGCGGGGTCGGGCGGATGGCCGGCACGTCGCAGGCGTGGATGCAGGTGGTCAGCGCCGCGACGCAGGTCGCCGTGACGGAGACCACCGTCATGCTGACGGGGGAATCAGGGACAGGTAAGGAAGTACTTTCTCGGTACATCCACCGGGTATCCGGACGCCGGCACGGCCCGTTCGTGGCCGTCAACTGCGCGGCCTTGCCGGAGCAGCTGCTCGAATCGGAGCTGTTCGGCTACGAGCGCGGCGCCTTCACCGGCGCGCAGCAGCGGAGAGTGGGACAGATCGAGGCCGCAGCGGGCGGCGTGCTGCTGCTCGACGAAGTGGGGGAGATGACGCCGTCGGCGCAGGTGAAGCTGTTGCGCGTGCTCCAGGAACGGGAGTTCACGCGGCTCGGCGGCACCACGCCCGTGAAGGCCGACATCAGGCTCATCGCCGCGACCAATCGCGACCTGCGGGCCGCCATGGAGCGCGGGACGTTCCGCGACGATCTCTACTACCGGCTGCACGTCTTCGGAATCCGGATCCCGCCGCTGCGCGAGCGTGCAGAGGACATCCTCGCGCTCACCGCGCAGTACCTGGACGATCTGTCGGCGTCGCTCGGGCGGGCACCCGCGGGCCTCACGCACGACGCGAAGGCGGCGCTCCTCGCGCACCCCTGGCGCGGCAACGCACGCGAGCTCCGCAACGCCCTCGAACGCGCCGCCATCGTCGCCGAAGGGGGATTGATCGCCGCCGAGCATCTCGGCCTGGACCTGCACGCGCCGCGCGCGCTCGCCGCGACGACGAACGTGCACGCGATGGAGCGGCAGCTGATCGAACGCGCGCTGCGCGAGACCCGCGGCAACAAGTCGCGCGCCGCCCGCCTCCTCGGACTCTCGCGCAAGCAGCTCTATGGGCGCCTGACGCTGTACGGGATGGTTGAGCGCTGATCGCCGTCGGCAAACCGGCAACTGGCAACCGGCAACCGGTCAGATCTGCCGCGGGCCAACGACAGGCCCGGAACAGGTCTACTATGTCCCCCATGATGCAGACGATCGTGGCGACGGGAGTCGCCCTCCTCATGGCGGTGGCGGTGACGAACGCGCAACAACCGACGACGAACGCACCTCAGGGGCCGCCCGCGGCCGTGGAAGCCGTGAAGGAAGCGGAACTGGCTCGCTTCAAGGCGCAGATGGGTGGCGATTGGACGGCGCTCGACGCCCTGCTCGGCAACGAACTGGTCTACGTCCACTCGAACACGCAGGTCGACACCAAGACGTCGTACGTCGAGAGCATGCGCAGCGGCGCGTTGAAGTACACGTCGATCGTGCCGCGCGACATGACGGTGCGTGTGTACGGCGACACGGCCATCATCACCGCCGCCGCCCACATCACCGCCGTCTCGAACGGGCAGGGGATCGACAACCATCTCCGATACACGGACGTGTGGGTGAAGCGTGGCGGCCGCTGGCAGATGGTGAGCTGGCAGAGCACGAGAATTCCGTAGCGGACGGGCCGGACAAGTCCGGCCCCTACACCTCGATGGGTGTCGAGGTGGCTGTGACCGGTTGCCGGTTGCCCATTGCCGGTTGCCGGTCCTGTTACGAGAGCAACCGCTCCAGGTC
>CAYRAE010000689.1:0-1728 GCA_964422175.1 uncultured Luteitalea sp.
CGATCAGTCTTCGCGGGTCGCCACGTAGAGCACCACCGGAGCGGCCAGCGTCGCGACGAGCGCGACGACACAGACCACCAGCCACATGCCCGTCGGCATCGCCCACGCCGACGGGTTCGCGTCGAGCAGGACACGCGCGGCAGGCGCCAGCGACGCGCGCAACCACCATGCGAGTGCGCCCGTCACCGACAGCAGCAGGCCGACGAGACAGGCCGCGGCCAGACCCGTCGCGACGGTGATCGGACGGGCAGCAGCAGCGGCGGCCTCCTGACGCGCGCGAATCCCCGCACGCCACCACGTCTGCCCCGCCGAAGGTACGTGTGCGTTGGCAATCGCCGCGCTCCTGTCGTCGCGCAGCGTCGTCGCGAGGATGAACAACTCGCGACACGAATCACACTCCGCCATGTGTGCTGTCGCCTCGTCGGCGATCGGGGCATCCGGCGGTGCGAGAGCGGCAGCCAGCACGACCTCTTCGTTGGCGCATGGGTGCGTCATCACCGGCCTCCTCGTGTTGCGCCGTCGGGCAGCAGCGCGGCCAGACGCTGCCGTGCACGGAACAGCATCGTCTTCACGCTGTTGGTACGCAGGCCGAGCGACGCCGCGATCTCCTCGTGAGACGACCCCTCCGCGTACGCGAGCCAGAGCAGTTGCTGATCGCGATCGGCCAGGCGCGCGAGCGCGCGGCGGACGTCGGCGCGATCGTCGCTGCTGTGGACCGCATCGGGCGGGCCCTGCAGCGCGCTGCCCGCGGGCTCCTCGATCGACACCGTCGCCGGCCGGAACCGGCGCCGACTGTCGCGCACGAGGTTGGTGGCGATGCGATACAGCGCGTTGCGCTCGTGCCGATCGTCCTCGTAGCGGCCCGGCGTCCTCAGAAAGCGGAAGTACGTCTCCTGGAGCAGGTCGTCGGCCGCGTGCGCGTCTCGCGTCAGTCTGTGCAGATAGACCCACAGCGGCCGCGACGTTCTGTCGTACAGCAGCCTGAACTCGTCTTCGCGCAGCACGAACGTGTCGTCGCTGGTGGACGTGGCACTGAGCGCGAGGGCGTCGATGCGGGCGTCGGTCATGTCAGGCCTGCGGCCACGGCGCACTGGCCGGCGTCTCCGTCTCGCGCAGCAGTCCGAGCTTGCGCGACAGGGCATAGGCAATCCCCGCCGACAGCACGAACCCGCATCCGATGGCCGTGACCAGCACGCCCAGCACACGAAGCGGCTGCGCCACATCGTCGATCGCGCTGCGCGCCACGAACTGGAGCGCCACGCCCGCGCACACCGCCACGACGCCTGCCTGCACGGACCACAGGATACGGTTGACGGGGGCCGCAAGCGGCGTGGGGCGGCCATCGAGCCGGATCGGTGCCGATTCGAGGAACTGTCGTCCGGCGGCGGACTCCATGTAGCTGCGCAGATCCTCGGACGTCGTCATCCTGTCGAGCAGCTTGGTATGCGTCTCGACCTGTACCTTCGCCACGCGCTGCCAGCGTCTGTGATCGAGCGCCGTCCGTACGAGCCAGCCGAACGCGAGGCAGACGCCGAGCATGACGGTCCCGGCCGACAGAGTGCCCAGCAACTCCCGCCACATCCAGCGTCCGCCGTCATCTGGATTCTCGCGCTGCGGTTCACCCAGGAAGTAACCCGGCGAACGCACGATCTCGGGGTGCGCGGCGATGAACGCGCTCAGCCGCGGATACGGCGCGAGATAGTCGGCGTTGGTCAGCAGCGTGGGCTG
>CAYRAE010000690.1:0-1723 GCA_964422175.1 uncultured Luteitalea sp.
AGCGCCGCACCAGCACGTCGCTCAACGCGCCGCCGAGCAGGTTGCCGAGCGCGCCGGCGACAAACGGCAGCATCGCGTAAATCTTCATCTCGTCTGCGGTGAATCCCCGTCCGAGTCGCAGATACGTCGGCATCCACGAGACGTAGAAGTACGCCCCCCAGCAGTACGCGTGGTACATCAGCAGGATGATCCAGAAGTTCGGGCTCTTCACGACAGACGCCCACGGCAGGCCGTGGTGCTCACGGCGCGCCGACGAATCGCCGATGTGTGCGATCTCCTCGGCGGTCACGCCCGGCATCTCCGTCGGGTAGTCGCGATACCACCAGTACCAGGCAACGGCCCACACGATACCGATGAAGCCGAAGAGATAGAACGCCATGCGCCACCCGTACGCCGCGACAATGGGAACGACGAGCAGCGGCGTGAGCGCCCCACCCACGCGGCTCGCCATCCACACGGTGCCGTGCGCGCGCGCGCGTTCGGCCTGCGGGAACCAGCGCGAGATGCTCGACGAGCTGTTGGGATACGCGCCTGCCTCCCCCATGCCGAACGCGAAGCGCGTGGCCAGCAACACGTAGTAGTTCGAGACCATGCCGGTCAGGCTCGTGAACGCCGACCACCACACGACGATGCGCGTGAGCACGCGACGCGGACCGATGCGATCGCCGAGCGCACCGGAGGGAATCTCGAACAGCGCGTACGAGAGCGCGAAGATGCCGACGACCCAGCCCCATTGCGAGGGCGACAGGCCGAGATCCTTCTGCATCTCAGGTCCCGCGACGGCGATACACACGCGGTCGAGGTACGTGACCATCGACAGCAGGAACAGCATGGTCAGGACGCGATGTCGGTAAGGCATAAGCGAGAACGAAGAATCCGTAAGTCGTAAGCCGTAAGCCGTGAGCCGCCCACGTCAGTGCGGCACGAACACGACGCTGACGGGGGAACCGATTCTGGCCGTCTGGCCTGTCGGGGTCAGGCGGCCTGTCGTGGGCTCGATGCGGAACACCACGAGGAGGTCCGAACGCTGGTTGCCCGCGAGGAGGTAGCGGCCGGTGGGGTCGATGCCGAAGCCGCGGGGCATGCTGCCCTGCGTGGACTCGTGCTGCACCAGCGTCAGTCGACCTGTCGTCTCGTCGATCGCATAGACGACGAGCGAGTCGTGACCGCGATTTGAACCATAGAGGAACCTGCCTGACGGATGGACCACGACTTCGGCGGTGCTGTAGGTCGGGTCGATGGCCTTCCCCTCGGGAAGCGTGCCGATGGTCTGCACCTCCGTGAGCGCACCTGTCGCGGCATCGCGGCTCATGACCGTGACGGTCATTGCCAGTTCGTTGATCAGGTACGCGAAGCGGCCATTCGGGTGGAACGACATGTGACGCGGCCCCGATCCCGGCGCGATCGCCGCGAAGGCCGGATCGGCGGGCGTCAATACCGCGGTCTTCGGGTCGAGGCGATAGATGAAGACGCGGTCGGTGCCGAGGTCGGCGGCGTACGCGAACGTGTTCGATGGATCCACGTTGATCGAGTGACCGTACGGCTTGGTCTGCCGCTTGGGATGGACGCTCGATCCCTGGTGCACCATCACGGACGCGGGCGGCTCGAGGCGTCCGCCGGCGCCGATGGGCAGCGACGCGACGCTGCCGCCACCGTAGTTGGCGACGAGCACCGCACGTCCCGCGCGATCGACCGACACGTGCGCGGGGCCGCTGCCGCCGGA
>CAYRAE010000691.1:0-1705 GCA_964422175.1 uncultured Luteitalea sp.
CTCGGGGACAGGTGCCGGCGCTCACGAAGACGTGCGAGTGCCGCAAGCCGGCGCCGGGGCTCGTCAGGCAGGCCGCCAGCGATCTGGGACTCGATCTGTCGACGTCCTGGATGGTCGGCGATCGCTGGGGCGACGTGAGCCTTGCACCCAACGCCGGCCTGCGCGGCGGCATTCTCGTGCGCACGGGCCAGGGGCGTGCGGCGGAACAGCACCCGGTCGACGGGACGCAGGCGGCGTACGTGGCAGACGACGTGATGGACGCCGCGGCGTGGATCCTGCGGCAGGACGCGTGATCGTGCGGCAGCGATTGCTCGACGTGGTCGACGCCCTCGCCGGCCGCCGCACGGTGGTCATCGGCGACATCGCGGCCGACGAGTTCCTCTACGGACGCGTGGCGCGCGTCTCACGCGAGGCGCCCGTCCTCATCCTCGAGTACGACACGACGGTGATCGTGCCCGGCGGCGCGGCCAACGCCGCCGCGAACGTCTCGGCGCTCGACGGACGTACCGCGCTCTTCGGCTGCGTGGGACGTGACGATCAGGGGAACCGCCTGATCGAGGCACTCACATCGGCTGGTGTCGATGCGCGCGGCGTGGCGCGACTGCCCGGCGTGGCCACCACCACGAAGACCCGCGTGCTCGCCGGCGGCATCCATTCGGCCAAGCAGCAGGTGGTGCGGATCGATCGCCGCGGACAGGCGCCCGCATCGCGCGTCATTCACGAGGCGTGGGGACGTCGGCTCGACGCGGCGTTGCGCACGTGCGACGCGGTGTTGATCTCCGACTACGGCGGTGGTGTCGTGACGCCCGCGCTCGTGCGGCACGTGAAGCAGACCTTGCGCGCACGGACGCGCGTGCGCATACCCGTCCTGATCGACTCCCGGTACGAGCTTGGCCGCTACGCCGGACTCACCGCGTCGACGCCGAATGAATCGGAAGTCGAGGCGCTGCTCGGCGTGCGGATCGGCGACGACAGGCGCGCGCTCGAGCGCGCCGGTCGCACACTGCTCGACCGTACCCGAATGGAGGCCGTCCTCATCACGCGCGGCAGTCGCGGCATGGCGTTGTTCGAACCCGATCGACAGACCGTGCACATCCCGATCGTCGGCTCCGACGAGATCGCCGACGTCACCGGCGCTGGCGACACCGTGATCGCGACAGTCACGCAGGCGCTCGCCTCGGGCGCGTCCATGGAAGACGCGGCGCACCTGGCCAACCATGCGGGTGGACTGGTGGTGATGAAGCGTGGCACGGCCACCGTGTCGCGCGCGGAACTGCGCGCGGCCATCGAAGGTGAACGGTGATCGTCACGCGAGAAGACCTTGCGTCCCGCGTCGCCGCGCACCGCGCGCAGGGGCAGTCGATTGCGCTCGCCAACGGCGTGTTCGATCTGCTGCACGTGGGGCATCTCCGCTACCTCCAGGGCGCCGCGGCCGAAGGCGACGTGCTCGTGGTGGCCGTGAACGACGATGAGGCGGTGCAGCAGTTGAAGGGCGCCGATCGTCCGATCGTGGGAGAAGGGGAGCGGGCTGAACTGGTTGACGGGCTGCGCGGCGTGGACTACGTGGTGCTGTTCGGCGATCTCACGGTGGGGCCGCTCCTCGAGGCTCTGCGTCCGGACGTGCACTGCAAGGGGACCGACTACACGGTTGACACCGTTCCCGAACGGGCCATCGTCC
This sequence comes from uncultured Luteitalea sp., assembly GCA_964422175.1. Classification (GTDB taxonomy): domain Bacteria; phylum Acidobacteriota; class Vicinamibacteria; order Vicinamibacterales; family Vicinamibacteraceae; genus Luteitalea. The sequence continues at coordinate 1,679 of CAYRAE010000691.1, forward strand.
AGGCGTACGGCGGGCGGACGGCGATCG
>CAYRAE010000692.1:0-1705 GCA_964422175.1 uncultured Luteitalea sp.
GACGTTGGTGACGACCGAGAAACTTGCCATGATGATCCTCCTTGACCGTATGGAGTCCGCATCCTTGCGAACTCGAGCGACCCCTGATTGGGCCGTGTGTCGAGGAGGTAATCGGGCGGCATGCCGCCGGCTTTAACGGGCACGCCGCGACGCGCGGGCGGGTGCCGTCGGAAGCGGGCCCGTCACATGGCGATGACGGGCCCTGCCGGAGGAGACGTGCGTGCCGACGCGCCGCGGGCTAGCCGCGGAGCAGCGACAGGACGGCCGTCGTCGACTGATTGGCCTGTGCCAGGGCGGCGATGCCCGACTGGTTCAGGATCGAGTAGCGCGTGAGGTTGGCCGACTCCTCGGCCACGTTCGCGTCGCGGATGCGGCTCTCGGCGGCTCTCGTGTTCACGACCTGGCTCTGCGCGAGGCTGATCGCGTAGCTGAGGCGGTTCTGGAGCTGACCGACCTGCCCCTGCACGGCACCCAGGTTGGTGATCGCGGTAGAGATGGTCGACACCGCTGTCTGGGCGTCTGCCTGGTCCAGGATGCTGAGGCCGAGGAGGCCGAGCGCCGTCAGGTCGACGTCGTCAATCGTGCCCGCGACCACGCCGTCGGTGCCGTTGCTGCTCACGAAGACCGAGAAGCCCTGGTTGGCGCCGGACACGTTCAGGAGCGCCACATTGGCTTCGCGCGTGATCTCGTTCATCACGTCCTGGAATTCCGCGTCGAGCGTCGCGCGCGACGTGGGGGTGGTCTGGCCCGACGCCGCCTGCGTGCCGAGCACCGCCAGGCGATCGAGCAGCTTCGAGATGTTGTCGAGCGCGCCGTCCTTGATCTGCAGGTCGGACAAGCCGTCATTGGCGTTGCGAACGCCCTGCTGCAGGATCGCGATGTCCGAACGGTACTTGTTCGCCACCGCCAGGCCGGCAGCATCATCGCCGGAATAGTTGATGCGATACCCGCTCGAGACGCGGGTGAGGGCCTGACGGAGACCGATGTTGGTCTGGTACAGGTTGGCCTGGGCATTGACCGAGGCCACGTTTGTCACGACTGAGAACGACGCCATCTTTTCACTCCTCCGGGTTGCGAGCCAGTGGGCTCATGAGGGGAATCGGCAGCCGTGTGCGGGTCTTGAGTGCGTATCCGCACACAGGCCGCACACCGCCATCCGCTCTGCGGTGTCTCGATAATCCAACTTCCATGCCCGGTCAGGTCTTGCCGCGAAAGCTGGCCCCGCCTTTGCTCTATTCCCTGGGCGTAGGGAGACCTCGATGCTCAGACTTCGCGTAGATTCCTCGTTAATCCCGGGCGTGAATGCGCCGATTACCCTCGATGCGCTGCTTTCTGCGGTGGAACCCATCCTGTCCCGGACGGGCCGGATAGTGACGAGTCTCCGCATCAATGGTGTCGACCAAGCGACATTCAGGGAGCCTGACATCCTCGCCCTGGATCTGCTGGCCACCGACGATGTGGACCTCGCCACGACGCCCGTCGGCCACCTGGCGACGCAGGCGCTCGACGATGCCATCAGATTCCTGCCCGAGCTCGGCGATCAGGCCCGCGCGCTGGCGAGCGGGCTCCGTGGTGCCGACGTCGCCACGCATCGCGTCGCGATCGGCGGGCTCGCGGACAACCTCGCGCTCATGGCGGCGCTCGTGCACACGGCAGACCTGTGGGCCCGGCAGGCGGGGCTTGCCGGACACGACTGGCTCGGCGA
>CAYRAE010000693.1:0-1696 GCA_964422175.1 uncultured Luteitalea sp.
GGGCGGCTCACGGGCACGCCGTTGTATCTCGCCCCTGAACTGCTGCGCGGTGGCGAGGCGACGGTGCGCTCGGACATGTACGGTCTCGGGGTGCTGCTGTTCCACCTCGTGACGGCGCAGTATCCCGTCAGCGCCTCGTCGCTCGACGATTTGCGCCAGGCGCACAGGGAAGGCCGCCGACTGCGTCTGCACGATGCGCGACCCGACCTGGCCGACGACTTCGCGCGCGTGGTCGAGCGCGCATGCCACCCGGATCCCGATCGCCGCCACACGAGCGCCGGCGCGCTCCAGGAGGCGCTGGCCCGCTCGCTCGGTCTCGACAGCACCATCACGGTGGACCGCGATGCCATCGCGGCGGTCCTGGCCGCGTCGGCGGTGGAGACGCCGGTCCCCGTGGCCGCGGGCGCCCCGGCCCGGTGGACCTTCCGGTGGTGGCACGTGGCCTTCGTCGGCTTCGCGCTCGGCGCCGTGCTCGTGGCGTTGCTCGCGTGGTTGTTGCCGCGAGACGCGGCTCCGACACTCCAGCGCGCGACGGCCGTGAAGCCCGTCGTGGCCGTCAGGCCCGTCGTGGACGCCGGTGGGGCCTTCGATCCGCTCACGTTCGCCGTGGCGTCGAGTCTCGGGGCGCGACTGAGCGCCTCCCCCGAGGTACGCGTCACCAGCGCCGACGCCGTGGCCGCGCTGAACGATGCCGAGACCGCCAGCGCGTCGATCATGGCCACGCTCCAGAGCGATGCGCTCGTCGAGCTGCTGCCGGTGCGTCAGGTGTCGGGCGGATACCAGGCCAATGCCAGGCTGATCATGGCTGGCGCGTTGCCCGTGTCACTGCCGACCATCGGACCGGCGGCGACACTCGAGGGCCTCAGCGACGCGCTCGCCAGCGCACTGGCGGCGCCGCTGCGGCTCAACCCCGAGACGCTGCACGGCGTGTCGCAGGCGTCCACGCGCGCCAATCCCGAAGCCCTGGAGCTCTACGCGCGAGGGCTGCGCCAGAGCGCCACCGAAAGCCCCGGCGGCACGGCACAGGCGTGTCAGTCGTTCAAGGCGGCGATCACGGCCGACCCGGAGTTCGCCGGCGCGCATGCACGGTGGGCGCAGTGCCTGCTCACGCAGTACCGCTTCGGCGTGCTGCCGGCGCGCTCGGCATTCGAGTACGCGCGCACGGCGGCGTCGATGGCCCTGGCGCGCGATCCCGACAGCGCCGACGCGCGTGCCGTGCTCGCGGATCTGCACGCAGAAGAGCACGACTGGGGACGGGCCGAGAACGAGTTCCACGAGGCGCTCGCGCGCGACAGCAGCAACGTCTACGCGCGGTCGCGCTACGCGATGCTCCTGGCTGGGCGCGGCCGCACGGCCGAATCGGTGGAGCAGCTCACCGAGGCGCTGCGCGCGTCGCCCCTGTCGTCGACGGTGAAGGGCTATCTGGCGATGAGCCTGCACTACGCGGGCCGCGACGAGGAAGCGCTCGACATGTTCCAGCAGTTGCGCGGTGTGGACATGTCGCTGGAGTCGGCGCTCGTGGGGCAGTGCCGCATCTTCGTGGTGGTGGGCAAGTTCGAGGAAGCGCTCTCCACGTGTCGACAGTTGCTTACGCGACGCGGCGGTCACGACGCGTTCTCGGACGCGCAGCTCGCGGCGGCGCTCGGCCGCCTCGGCCGGCATCCGGAATCGGCGCGCCAGCTCGCGCTGCTGCGGG
>CAYRAE010000694.1:0-1687 GCA_964422175.1 uncultured Luteitalea sp.
CTTCGCCGGTGCCAGGTAGGGCATCGGCGTCAATCGGGACCCGTCAATGGATAGCACCGAGACCGATGTCTTCCATTCTGTGGAGTGGCCAGTTGTCATGCTCGATGGCCATGATGTTGGGCTGTTTGAGGAAAGCGGAGACCTTCAGGCCCTGGAGCCGTGGATGGCGTACGACAAGGGGCCCGAGTTCTATGATGCTCGGGGGCGCCGGTTGCGGGCGTTTGTTGCTCTTTACGGCGTAGACGTGATGGTCTGCGCCGATCCTTCGGCGAGCGACACCGACCGCGTCCTCGAGATCGTGAAGGGGTACCTGAACGAGATGGAGCAGAATCCTCATATTCCCGTCGCGGCGCTGAGGAGGTTCATGGCGAGCCTCGAAGCCACGCGACCGTAACGCTCATGTCCTACGTGCGCGGGCGTGTTCACAGCTTCGTGTGACTTATTTCTCCAGGCACTTGTCGTGGCGGTGTTGACGGTCGTAGGCGGCGGGCTTTACGCCCGCCGCGCCGCTGTGGCGAGCGGCGCCCGCCTGGTTGGGCAGGCGCTCGATGGGCACATCGCCGGCGCGCCAGACCAACGGCCACGCCATCCAGACCCGCGCGAGCGACGCCTGGACTTCCGCGCGCGTGATCGGGATCGCCTTTCGCCGGTCCTCGTTCTGGTCGCACGCGCCTTGGAGTTGCGTGACCGCCGTCCGGAGTGACACGAGCGCCGGTCAGGGCCGCGCACACCGGCGTTGGACCCGCTCGTGCCCCGGCTGGGCCTGCGCGCGCGTGGCCCGGAACGACGCGCACGTTATCGGGAGTTGCTGTCGCGGAAGGCAGAGTTACTAACGGACCATCGGGGTCCACTTTCAGATTTCCGCGCAAGTCTCTTGGAGCCAGATACTTGCGTTGACAGCATTCGCGAAAGCTGGTCTGACGTACGCTCACCGCCCCCCTTGAGCGCCCGTCAGCCGAACGCGTCCGCACGCCAGCGTCCGACGTTGCGCCGCACCGCGCCATCGTACGGACGCCCTCCCCCGGAACGCGCGCACACGTCACCCTGAAGCCAGCGGAAGGCCACACGAGATGCCGTGCGTGTCACCACGACATGTACGCGACACGTCATCGTCGCGACCGCACGCCCCCGTTGTTGTCCCTGCCGCCGTACCAGACATCCTGCACAGCGACCGGGCGGGCACGCGGGCCCGCCCCTGCGACGCCCGTGCAGTGGCCGGCCCCTGCACGGGCCCTCGACACAGGGGGCACGGTACAGGGGGATGGAGCAGTCGTTGGCACTGCCGGCGCGCCATGGCAGCCGCCGGCAGGATGGCGTCGAGCTCCTCGCGATTGCGCTCGAGCCCCCCAGAGACCTGCCGGCGTAACGCCCATCGGTGGCTGCGCGTGTGCCGACCGTAGTGCGCTTCACACTCCGGTTCTCGGTCACGGCGACCTACGTCCGCATCAGCGCGGCGGCATAGAAGGCCTCGAGGCCGTGCTGATCCGGACGCGTCATCAAGCGGCCGCGGGCGTCGAGCAGCTCGGGGGCGACCGGACCCGCGGGCCCGGCTTCGAAGCGTGCGTCGGCCGCGAGAAACGCGTCGACGACATCGTCGTTCTCCTCCGGTTCACTCGAACATGTCGCGTAGACGATGCGTCCGCCGGGCGCGACGACGTCGGCGGCCACGCGGAGCATCTGCTGCTGA
>CAYRAE010000695.1:0-1682 GCA_964422175.1 uncultured Luteitalea sp.
GCGTTCGCAACTACGTCGGGTCCTGGAAGGAATGGGGCGACCGCCTCGAACTCCCAGTCGAACTCGATTGACGGCCGATGGCCGACGGCCGATGCCCGATGGCCGACGGCCGATGGCCGATAGCCGAGGATGATCCCCATGAACAAAGTCATCGACTACATCCAGACGCACCGCGATCACTACATCGACCAGCTGAAAGGATTCCTCTCGATCCCCAGCATCAGCGCGCTGCCGGCACACGCGGGAGACGTGCGCCAGTGCGCGCAATGGTGCGTGGCGGAGCTGAATCGCATCGGTCTCGGCAACGTCGCGCTGCACGAGACGCCGGGCCACCCGATCGTCTACGGCGAATGGCTCGGTGCACCGGGCGCGCCGACGATGCTGTTCTACGGGCACTACGACGTCCAGCCCGTGGATCCGGTGAACCTGTGGGAGTCGCCGCCCTTCGAGCCGACGGTACGTGAGGGCGCCATCTACGCGCGTGGGTCAGCCGACGACAAGGGCCAGATCTTCATGCACCTCAAGGCTATCGAGGCCACGCTGTCGCAGGCAGGCGCACTGCCCATCAACGTGAAGGTGATGCTCGAAGGCGAGGAGGAAGTCGGCAGCGCCAACCTCGACACCTTCATCGCCGCCAACAAGGACCTGCTCGCGGCAGACGTGGTGGTGATCTCCGACTCGCCGATGTTCGATCGCGACGTGCCATCGATCTGTTACGGGTTGCGCGGCCTCGCGTATTTCCAGATCGACGTGCGCGGCAGCAGCACCGATCTGCACTCGGGATCGTACGGCGGCGCGGTCGCCAATCCGGCCATCGTGCTCACGCAGCTGCTCGCGCAGATGAAGGACAAGAGCGGAAAGATCAGGATCCCCGGCTTCTACGACGCCGTCGTCGACGTCACCGACGCGGAGAAGAAGGAGTTCGCGAAGCTCCCGTTCAACGAGAAGCGGTGGGCGCGCGAGATCGGCTTGCCGAAGCCGTTCGGCGAGAGCGGCTACTCCACGCTCGAACGCAAGTGGGCGCGGCCGACGTTCGAGGTCAACGGCCTGCTCGCCGGCTTCACGGGCGAGGGCGCCAAGACCGTCATCCCGGCCACGGCCATGGCCAAGGTCAGCATGCGCCTCGTGCCCAATCAGGATCCGCAGGCGATCGGCAAGCTGTTCGAAGACTACGTGAAGAAGCTCGCGCCGAAGACCGTCGAGGTCACCGTCACGCACATGCACGGAGGCAAGCCCTGGACGACGGGGTTCGACAACGCGTGGGTGCAGGCCGCGGGCCGCGCGATCGAGAAGGGGTTCGGCCGTTCACCGGTGTTCGTCCGCGAAGGCGGATCGATCCCCGTGGTGTCGACGTTCCAGGAAGTGCTCGGCCTGCCGAGCGTGTTGTTCGGCATCGGCCTTCCCGGCGAGAACGCGCACGCGCCGAACGAGTGGCTCGACCTGTCCAACTTCCACAACGGCGTGCTGGCGTCCGCGTACCTGTACCAGGAGCTGGCAGGGGCAGAGCGGTAGGAATTTCAGAATTTCACAATTTCAAGATTTCTCACCTTCCGAAGCGCTTCGAAGGTTGGCGACGGTAAGCCAATTCTGAAATTGTGAAATTCTGCAATTACCGAGGGACCTGTAACGTGATGTGGCTCGCGCGGCCGGTCTGGCGGTACACCGTGTGCGTGGCCGTCACG
>CAYRAE010000696.1:0-1676 GCA_964422175.1 uncultured Luteitalea sp.
GCCTGCTGCAGCGGCAGGTCGAGGCTGGTCTGCACCGACAGGCCGTTCTCGTACAGCTGCTTGGCGCCGAATCGCGCTTCGATCTGTTGACGCACCTCTTCGACGAAGTAGGGCGCTGGCGACCAGGGTTGCGTCGGCAGGCCCGCCGTCTTGATCGGACTGGCTTTGGCGGTCTCGGCTTCGGCAGCGGTGATGAAGCCCTCGTCTGCCATCCGCTGCAGCGCATAGTTGCGTCGCCGGCGTGCGGCGTCGGGATTCACGTAGGGGCTCTGTCGCACGTTGCCCTGGATGATCCCGGCGATCATCGCGGCCTCTTCGACAGCGAGCGACTTGGCCGGCTTGCCGAAGTAGAGGCGTGAGGCGGCCTCGACGCCGTAGGCGCCGTGCCCGAAGTACGTCGTGTTGCAGTAGAGGGTGAGGATCTCGCGCTTGGTGAAGCGCTTCTCCAACTGCACCGAGATGATGGCTTCCTTGACCTTGCGTTCCCAGCCCGCCATGCCGGTGCGCGCGTAGACACCCGCCTGCATGTACTCGTTCTGCAGGAACAGCATGCGCGCGAGCTGCTGCGTGATGGTGCTGGCGCCGGCGCGCTGGTTGTGGACCACGTCCTTGAACGCAGTCATCACGATGCGGGGGAGGCTGAGGCCGACGTGTTCCTCGAACTCCTGGTCTTCGGCGGCGATGATGGCCTGACGCAACAACGGCGAGATGCCCTCGTAGGGCACCACGACCCGGCGTTCCTTGGCGAACTCGCCGATCACGCTGCCGTCGCTCGCATGGATCCGCGTGATCGTGCTCGGCGCGTAGTCGTCGAGCGCGGAGATCTGGGGCAGGTCTCCTGCGAACGCAAACAGCACCCCGCTGATCGCGCCGAGCGCGATCGTCAGCAGGAACAGCAGGAACACCGTCGCCTGGCGCGCGACGCGGACGACGTAGGTGGCCATCAACGGTACAGCGTAGCAGGGGAGCCCAGGATCTCAGGCCATCGGGATTGGGCCTTGGGCGTTCACGACGGCGAGTCCTTCGCCGTCGTGACCGCTATCCGTTCTCGCCGTCCTGGTCCGGCTCGAACCGCGATGTTGCCCTACAGCGGCGGCTTCGGGGCAGGCTTCTCGGTGGATTCGTCCGGCGGCGGTGGTGGCGGCGCCTGCTGGCGACCGCGAGGGGCGACCGCGCGCTGGGCACGCTCGTATGGATCTTCCGGTGGCGGCGTCGGGCCGTACCCGCCCGCTGGCGGGCCGATTCGCGTGGGACCGATGCCGCGGCGCAGTTCCTCGGTGGTGCTGCCCCCGGTGCGCCGGTTCACGCCACCGTAGTAGCCGCCCGGCCCGTACACGGTGGTGCCGCCGGGACCGCCGTAGGGCGACACGTACCCGGGCCCGTATCCGTAGCCGCCGCGCGGAGTGCCGTACGTGCGCGGCGGACCCACGCGCTGCGTGACGAATGCCGACGTGTTGGCCAGCGTTCGCGGATCGACAGCATGGGTACCGAGCCGTCCGCGCCTGCCGAACTGATCCGAGGGAATCACGGTCCAGGCCCGCACGGGGTCGAATCCTGCCGCCGCATAGGCACTTCTCGGCTGCGAGACGCGATCCCAGGTCCACGCGCCGCGCGCCTGCGCGCCGAGCGGACTCCAGCCGATGTAGCCCGGCCCGACGCTCCAGGTGACCCGCGAG
>CAYRAE010000697.1:0-1669 GCA_964422175.1 uncultured Luteitalea sp.
TCGCCATCGTGGTCATCGTCAGCCACGGATGCTCCGAGCGCACGGTGGTCCGGAAGGACTGCTGGTTCGACTGCGGCGTCACTTCGAACGTCCACTGCATCGGCCCGGTGCTGGGCGCTGGCGGATTCGGGTCGCCGGGATTGACCTGGATGGTGACCGTTCCGGACCACGTCCCCGTGAGGAACGATGTCGGCGGAGAGGGCGAAGTGGGCCCAAGCGACGAGCCACCGCAGGCCGCCAGTATCAGCATCAATGGGAGGGGACCACACCGAAGCACGACACGGGTCATGACTCGCCTCCTTCCACGCCGGGTGACGCTGGGCTGGACACCGACTCCAGTCGGATCCGGTCAGCCGGAGCGTCGTAGCCGGCAACGCGGACCACGTCCGTGACGCGCCTTTCCCGGCCAACACGTTCGACGTGCACGACCAGATGGATCGCCAGGGCGATGGCCTCGCGGGTACTGTGATGGGGGAGCCCGGTATTCGCTGTCAGGACACAGTGTGCCAGACGGGACAGCGCCTGCTCGGCGGAATTTGCATGGATGGTACTCAGAGCACCCTGATGTCCGGTGTTCAGGGCCTGCAGGAGGTCGAACGCTTCGTGTCCTCGTACTTCCCCCACCAGGATTCGGTCTGGCCGGTGTCGAAGGGTGGCCCGAAGCAGGTCCGCAATGGTCACCGCTGGTAGCGGCGCCTCCTGTCCGAGCGGTGCCTGTGCCCGTCGTGCCTCGAACCGCACAAGGTTCGGCTTGTCGATCAGAATCTCTGAGGTTTCCTCAATCAGGACGATGCGATCGTCTGGCGGAATGGTCGACGCCAGCGCATTGAGCAGCGTGGTCTTTCCTGTGCCGGTGCCTCCGGAGATGAGGACGTTGCGCCGTCGATTCACCGCGTCCGTCAGGTGCCGCGTCAGTGCTGCCGTGAGCGTGCCGCACTCGACGAGTTCCTGCAGCGTGTAGCGGTGCGTGAACTTGCGCACGGTCAGCGTCGGCCCATCGACGGAGCACGGCGGGAACATCGCGGCCACGCGCGAGCCGTCCTCGAGCCGCGCATCGAGCGCAGGTTGTGCCTCGGAGATCTCGTCACCGCAGGCACGGGCGATGTTCTTGATCGCGACCGTGAGGTTGCGGACTTCGAGCGACCGCTCCGGCACGAGTTCCAGTGCCCCGCTCCGTTCCACGAACACGCGCCGGCCGCCGCAGTTCACCATGACCTCGGTGATGGCGGGATCGCACAGCAGGTCCTCAATCGGACGGAGGAACGGCAGGATCCGATCGAGGCTGCTCATAGCGCACCACTCTCCAGGTGATCGAAGTAGCTGGTCTGGACGTCCAGGTAGTGCGGCTTCAGGTAGCAGTACTGCGGGGGCAACGGGTTCACGCCGTCGTACGGAAGCACGATCGCCTGCGCGTTCTGCAGTTCGGTGAACACGCGCGGCGCGAAGATGTGCTCGTGCACCGGGCCATAGCTCTTGGTGGCGGTGATGGCCTGTCTGGCGGACGCAGTGCGTCCCGTGAGGAAGGACACATGCGTGTCCGTGCCCGATTCAGCCAGCGAGTACCGCGCCTTGATCCGATCCTTCCGTCCACACAGTTCTGCGGCATTCCGCGCAGTGAACTCGTCGCTGGTCGCAAGGAACACCTTGTTCCGGAAGCACTGCAGGAGCG
>CAYRAE010000698.1:0-1668 GCA_964422175.1 uncultured Luteitalea sp.
GTCAAGGCTAGCGATGCGAACGACACACAGCCGGAGAGTCTAACAGACCGGCAACCGGCAACCGGCAACCGGCAACCGGCAACCGGCAACCGGGCACCGGGCACCGGATCGGCGGCGGCAACGGGCAACCGGCAACCGGTCAGGTGTAGCCGCCGGATTCATCCGGCGGTCAGTTGACGCGCAAGACGAGGGAATAACTCGCTCCGCCGCTGGCGAAGCTGTTGATGAGGATGTAGGGCGATGGCAGGGGCACCGGGGCACCGATGACGTACGGCAGCGCGGCGATGCGCGGATCGGGGGTGGTGAGGCCGGCCGTGGGAGCGCCGAGCCCGCGTTGGCCGCCGAGCACGGCAGCGACGGGCGACGCGGCGCCCGCCATACCCCCTTCACCCACGGCGCCCTTGACCGACGTCACAAGAGGGGCGTGGCCGTCGAACACCGTCGCGATGGCGTCGGCCTCGATGGTGTCGAAATCTTCCGCACCGTTTGCGGCAGCGTAGACGGCGCCGACGTCGCCGGACGTGATGCCCGCCTCGGCCAACGCCAGCCGCATCGCGCGGACGAGGGGCTCCCTGTGGCTCGGCCAGGCGTTCACCGCCGTCACCCCTGACGAGGCCCCCACGCCCACGACTTCTCCCAGGGTCGGCACACCGCGGCCCGCGGCACGCGCGCCATCTTCGAGCACGACGAGGTACCCGCCCTCGCCCAGCACGAACCCGTTGCGCGTGGCGTCGAACGGCCGCGCGCCCTCGGGATACCCGCCGCCCGACGACAGGACGCCGAACCAGTCGTGCACCTGGAAGTAGAGGTCGTAGATGTCCTCCACGCCGCCCGTGACGATCGCGCCCGCACGACCATCGCGCACCAGGTCCGCCGCGTGTGCCACAGCCGCGAGCCCCGAGGCTTCCTTGTAGCTCACCGTGGTGTTCGGACCACGCAGCACTTCTTCGAGCGCGATGAGACTCGCCGCCGCGTTGCCGACGGTGTTGCTGAACAACAGCGCCGGCGCGCCCGCCGGTCCGAGGTCGAGCAGTCGATCGAGGAACTCCCCCGTCGAGTGCACACCGCACGTACACGTCCCCAGCACCACGCCCACATCGTCGTAGCCGCCGTCGACGCGAGGCAGGCGGGCCGACTCCAGCGCGAGACGGGCGGACACCACGGCCAGCGCGCCGACCTCGTCCATCCGGCGCAGCTTCATCGGCGCGATGAACGGCGCCGCGTCGAAGTCGAGCAGCTCGGCCGCGAGACGCGATCGGCATGTGGACGGATCGAAGGTGGTGATGGGACGGATGCCCGATCGGCCGTCGAGCAGCGCGTCGAGGAAGGCAGACGTCTGGCCGAGACTGGAACAGGCCGCCAGCCCAGTGATTACGGCCTGTCGTGGCACGACGGGTACGTTACCATTTCGATTCATGGCTCTTCAACGAGCACTTCGACGTGTTTTCGCCATCGCTGCGGCCCTCGGGATGGCCGGCGCACTCGTGAGCGCCGCGCCCGGTGCCACCGCGCGACAGGGCGCGTCGACGTCGCGTGGCGCCACCGACCTGTTCGACGAGATCTACCGTCGGGGCGCGCCGACGGAGGCGACCCTCCAGTCGATCTCGGCCACATTCGTCGAGACGAACACGTCCACGCTGCTCAAGGCGCCGCACGTCGCACGCGGCA
>CAYRAE010000699.1:0-1662 GCA_964422175.1 uncultured Luteitalea sp.
TCGAGAACATCATCCTCAAGCTGCTCCAGGCCGCCGGTGGCGACATCGAGAAGGCCCAGCAGGGGATCATCTACATCGACGAGGTCGACAAGATCTGTCGCAAGGACGAGAACCCGTCCATCACGCGCGACGTGAGCGGCGAGGGCGTGCAGCAGGCGCTCCTCAAGATCCTCGAAGGCACGGTGGCCAACGTCCCGCCGCAGGGCGGACGCAAGCACCCGCACCAGGAGTTCTTCCAGGTCGACACGACCAACATCCTCTTCATCTGCGGCGGCGCGTTCGTCGGGCTGGAGAAGGTGATCGAACGGCGCGTCGGCAGGAAGTCGCTCGGTTTCAAGGCCGACGTGACGCACTTCCAGTCGCGCGACGTGGGCACGACGCTCGAGAAGCTCGAGCCGCAGGATCTGATCCGGTACGGCCTCATCCCCGAGTTCGTGGGCCGTCTGCCGGTGGTGGCGACGCTGCACGAACTGGATCGCCCGGCGCTGGTCCAGATCCTGACGGCGCCGCGCAACGCGCTCACCAAGCAATACGTGAAGCTGCTCGAATACGAGAACGTGAAGCTGCGCTTCACCGACGATGCCCTCGAGGCGATCGCCGAGCAGGCCCTGACGCGCAAGATCGGTGCGCGCGGCCTCCGGATGATCATCGAGGAACTGATGCTCGACGTGATGTACACGGTGCCGGGTCAGAAGAAGATCCGCGAGTGCGTTGTCACACGCGACGTGGTCGAGTCCCGAGAGAAGCCGATCACGGTGATGGAGAAGGCAGGATAGGCACGCCGCATGGAAGTTTTTGAGACCCTCCCGATCGTCCCGTTGCGCGACGTCGTCGTGTTCCCGCACATGATGATGCCGTTCGTGATCGGACGTCCTTCGTCGATCAGGGCGCTGGAGCACGCGCTCGGCAAGGACAAGCGGATCTTCCTGGCGGCGCAGCACGAAGCCGCCACGGACGACCCGCAGCCCGCCGACATCTACACCATGGGGTGCGTGGCCAACATCGTCCAGAGCCTGAAGCTGCCAGACGGCAACATCAAGGTGCTGGTCGAGGGCGTGGACCGCGGCCGCGCGGTGGAGTGGAAGGAAGACAAGGGCTTCTTCCGCGTGGTGGTGAAGGTAATCGCGCGCCAGCGCGAGGCGGCGGGCGAAGTCGAAGCCACGATGGCCCGCGTGGTCTCGCTCTTCGAGCAGTACGTGAAGCTGTCCAACAACCTGCACTACGACGCGATGGTCGCCGCCGTGCGCGTGGACGACCCCGCGCGACTGGCCGACACGATCGCCGCGCACATGCTCGTCGGCATCGAGGAGAAGCAGAACCTGCTCGAGATCGTGTCGCCGCTCGAGCGCCTGAACCGCATCGCGTCGGTGCTCGAAGTCGAGGTGGACAAACTCCAGGTGGATCGCCGCATCCAGTCTCGCGTGAAGAAGCAGATGGAGAAGGCGCAGAAGGAGTACTACCTCAACGAGAAGATGAAGGCGATCCAGAAGGAACTGGGCCGCAAGGAAGACAAGGGCAACGAGATCGAGGATCTGAAGAAGAAGATCGAGGACGCACGCATGCCGTCCGAGGTCGAGGACAAGGCCGTGCAGGAACTGCGCCGCCTCGAGGCCATGCCGCCGATGTCGGCCGAGGCCACGGTGTCGCGCAACTACCTCGACT
>CAYRAE010000700.1:0-1660 GCA_964422175.1 uncultured Luteitalea sp.
CGACGAGCAGGAACTCGCCCGGCAGCTCGCGCCAGGCGGCGACGAAGGGATCCGTCCACGCGCCGCGACGGACCGTGCCGTCCAGGCAGAGGCCGACGGGCAGGTACTCGAGGCGGTCATGCGTGTCGACGCGCACGAACAGGGCCTCACGCGTCCGCGGATCACCGTCCAGCTCCTTCGGCCAGAGCGTGGCGCCAGAGACGTCGAGGCCGAAGACTTGCGGCTTAACGATCCGGGTGCGGATCGTTTGCGCCTCGACGTGGCCGACGGCGGCGAAGAGCAGCGCGAGGACGACGGCGACGGCCGCGCGGGTCATCGCTGCACCATCTTTCGCGTGAGCTGTTCAATGCGCGCGGCGGCCGCGCGCTGGATCTCGATCGCCCGCTCGAGCTGCGCGGCGTCGTCGTGCCAGCCGAAGTGCTCGGCGAGCTCGTCGGAGAACGCGCGCCAGTAGGACTCCCCCAGCATGCCGAGGCGACGGAGGGAGAGATGGCCGTCGGCGTTGCACTGGCGGATGTACTGCGCCTTGTCCATCCCCATCGTGAGGACCGCGGCCTTCTGCGACATCACGCGCTCCTGCGCGCGCTTGGCGCAGCCCAGGATCCACTCCGCGCCCACCAGCTCGTCACCCAGGGTGACTGCCGGGTGACGGTCCGGCGTGGCCCCGATCAACGGGAGGTCACCAGCCGTGACTTCCCGGTGACGACGGTCGCCTGATGGAATGGCGCTCATGACTACGCGACCTCCTGACGACGGGCCACGTACCCGCGCATCTGATGCGCCAGGCGCTCGGTAGGCTCGTGGGCCTCCGCCAGGAATCGCCGCACCGTGGCGGCAGACACGAGGGAGTTGTGGTTACTGCGCTGGATGTCCTCGGCGAGCTGGTCGTAGCTCCACCCTCGGTCCAGACGGATGGCGCGGAGCGCCGTCCGCAGCTCCTGAGTTGTCATGGACGTGAGAATAATTTGACGCGGGCGTCATGTCAAACAAAAAAATCGTTGCCGTCACCCGGCCCAAAACGCGACCTTGAGTCCGTGGCGAAGACCCCAGAACCCAACCCGCTCCTGGCATGGGCGCAGACGCAGGTCGACAAGCACTACAAGGGACGATGGGTGAGACTGACGAGAGACCTCGGGGTCAGCACGGCGCTGAAGCGCACGCTGGAAGCCGGGCACATCAGCGAAATGCTCGTGCTACATCTGGCCGTCTTACGCGGCGAGTCACCGGCCAAGCTCCTTCGCCTGGCCGGCAAGACCGAGTTCGCGGACCTACTGGAGCGGCTCTATCGGGAACCCGTGATGCTCCCCTCGTCGGTCCAGGCCGTCGTCGATGCCATGATGCTGCACGATCCCGAGGACACCGCCCTCACCGAGTGGCAGACCGCGACGGCCGCTGCCGCTCGACTCGTGCTGCGAGGGAGGAAAGGGACGACACCCACCGGCACACCACAGCCCGCACGCGGACCGGGAGACGACGGTAAGCGACCCACGCGCGGTACTCGGCGGAAGTGAGACAGACCCGATGCGATCGCGGACGCTGAGCCATGACGAACGATCTCCTGTTCAGGGGAGGAACAGAAAGGTAGTACTGAGGTGGCCGATTGTGTCGCCGCGCTACAGCAGCGTCAAGGCGCAATCGCTGTCACCGGCACCGACACTCT
>CAYRAE010000701.1:0-1643 GCA_964422175.1 uncultured Luteitalea sp.
GCGACTGCCCGAGCGACGGCATCTCCGCCTTCGTCGTGAAGATCACGAAGCCGTACGTGATCTTGTAGAACGTCGTCCCGCTGACTGTCCGCGTCGTGCCGTTCGAGCACGCGCCTCCGATCGCGATCACCCCGCTCGTCGTGATGTCGTCGGCGGGATCCTCGTAGGTGATGAGGCCGCCGCCGGGCGCGGGGGCCGCGCCACAATCGAGCAGCGATGCCGCCGGGGCGAGTCGCGTGCCGCCATGCGAGAGCGAGAGTGACGCGCCCGTCGGATTGGTCCACCCCGCCAGCGCCTGCGTGATCTCCGCGTCGCTGTTGCCGCTCGCCAGGGGCGACGGCGTCAACGTGTTGCGATACCACCGTACCGTCTGGTTGCTGTCGGCCTCGTGCCAGCGCATGTTGCCGAGCAGGCGGAACGTCTCGACTGTCGGCGTGGATGGCCCGAGCGCGCCGAACGACGGCCCGGACGTCGTGGGGGTCCAGAGACGCACCGCCGCCGTGCCTCGCACCTGACGCACGACGGCAGCGAAGCCGGCCAGCGAGCGCGTCGGCGTGCCGGCGCCGTGGCCGTCGGCATCCGACTGCTGGACGAGTTCGGTGCCCGCTGTCGATTCGCGCACGCCGAACACCGATCGCGCCATGGCCGACGGCCGCCACGCACCGCCGCGCCGTTCGACGAGCGCGAGGATGTCGTCGCCGACGATGAACCGCGCCGCCCCGTGGATGGCCAGCGTGGTGGTCCCGATGGTGCCGCCGATCTCGCGGATCTCGATCAGGCGATCGGCCCCACCCGAGTAGTCGTCAACGACGCGGACCGACGCGACGGTCTCGATCGCACCGCTGCCGGTACGCCGTTCCGTGCGAACGGACTCCACGCGCCCGCGGACGATGCGATCGGCCGCGGCGATGGCCTCGGCGTCGGTCCGCGCTTTCAGCGTGGACGCGGCGGCGGGTCCGACGAGCGACGAGCAGACCATGCACGTCAGCAGCGCGGCGAGGCTCGCGAAACGGGGACGCGTCCGGGGGACCTCAGGCATGCCGTCCCCCGCGTTGCAACTCGCCTGCCGCGGACCAGACACGGTGCCCGTAGGGCGATTCGCGTGGCGCCGTCCTGTCTCCTGCCGCACGACGTGCCGCCGGTGACGCTTTCGTGCTCGCGATCACGAAACTGGCGGCTCGACCTTTCGGGCCGTCGACCAACCCCTGCAATTAATTTCAATCAAATCGTCGAGATGGGTTTTTGTTTCGGCGTATTTATACTGGCGGAGTTCGCCTGGCGTCCGATGGACGGAATGCCGGCGCTGGAGGCTTCCTGCATGACCTGCATTCGCCGGGTGGCTCTGACGGCCCTCGTCCTCCTCACGTCCGCGTCCTACGCCACGGCGCAAGGTGCGTCCACCTGGTTCCTGGCCGAAGGCGCCAACAACGCGACCTTCGCGCAGGAAATCCTCGTGGGCAATCCGAGCGCGCAGGCCCTGAAGGTCACGGTGACGCTGCTGCCGCAGTCAGACGCCGTACTCACCTGGGAGTCACGGACCTTCGACCTCGCCGCCACGTCGCGCCTCACCGTGCGTCTCGGTCCTGACTTCGGCCTGAACGGAAGTGCCTCCGCACGCGTCACGGCCGTCCTCGCCAGCGACA
>CAYRAE010000702.1:0-1642 GCA_964422175.1 uncultured Luteitalea sp.
ACCATCACCGCTGATGGCGTTGCGGTGCGTGCGGGTGCTGGTGGCGGTGGCGGCGGTGGTGGCCGCGGGAACCGGGGTGCTGGGATGTGCGGCTCGGTCGCAGCCCGTGGTGCGCCAGCCCCTGCCCGAGCCAGGGCCGCCGCCGGTGCCGGAGCCTGCGCCGAAACCCACCGCACCGTCGGCGCCGCGTGAGCCACGGCCGGTGGGTATCGTGCTGCGCGTCGAGACGGGAGCGCGCGGGAGCGGAGTTGTCGAAACCATCGATATCGACGCGTACGTGCGCGACGTGGTCGTGGGCGAACTGTCCATCTCCTCGCGCGACGGGGCGCTGGCCGAGCCGGCGTATGAAGCGCAGGCGCTCGTGGCACGGACGTATGCGTTGTCGGTGCGCGGACGTCATGCCGCCGAGGGTTTCGACGTCTGCTCCACCACGCACTGCCAGGTGTACGCGCGGAACCAGTGGCGGCGGAGTCGCTGGGCGGCCGAGGTCGATGCGGCGGTGCAACGCACGCGAGGGCGCTACCTGGCCGCGGAGTCCGGCAAGCCGATCGAAGCCGTGTTCCACGCGCACTGCGGCGGACACACGAGCGCTGCCGCGGAAGTCTGGCGCGGCGCGGGCGCGACGTACCTCAGGGGCGTGGACGATCCGTACTGCGTGCGCGAGCAGCCGGCGCCCTGGTCCATCACGCTGGATCTGGAGGACGTACGCTCGGCCCTGAACCGCCAGCCGCGCACCGCCGTCGGCGACAGGCTCGACGGCGTCCAGATCCTGCGACGCGACGCAGGCGGACGCGTGGTGGAAGTGGCGATCTCCGGCACGCGCGCGCCCGTCATGACCGGAGAAGACTTCAGGCGCGCCGTGATGGCGGCGCAGGGTCCGCGCAGCATCAGGAGCACGCGATTCGAGGTGACGCGCACAGGCCACCAGCTCCGGTTCGCCGGCCAGGGATCTGGCCACGGCGTCGGGCTGTGCCAGATCGGACTCCTGGGCCGCCTGCGCGCCGGCCAGTCGGTCGAGGCCGCCCTGCTCGCCTACTACCCCGGCGTCCGCCTCGTCAGCCCGGGCACCTGACCGCCGCGCTTCGCGCCGGGGATGGAGTGAACGAGCCTCCGTTCTGATCGGTTGCCGGTTGCCGGTTGCCGGTCTAGAAAATCTGCTGCAGTTCGCTGAACTGCTCGACACGGCGCGTGCGGGCGTCGTCGGCCGGAGGCAACTCCCCGAGCTCGAGCTCCCACGTGGCGGCGTGGGGGACGAACACGGTCCCGAACCCCGCCGCACGAGCGGGCAGGATGTCGGACTTCGGGCTGTTGCCGATCATCCAGGCCGTATCCGGCCGCACGCCAAGGCGTCGCGCGGCATCGCGATAGGTGGTCTCGTCCTTCTCGCGAACCACGTCCACCTGATGGAAGTACTCGCGCAGTCCCGATCGCACCACCTTGTCCCACTGCTCGTCGTGATTGCCCTTGGTGAACAACACGAGACGATGGCGTCGTCCGAGGTACGCGAGCGTCTCGCCGACGTCGGGCAACAGTTCGAGACGCTTGCGACGCAGCGCCGCGACTTCGGCGCGCAGGAACGGCCGCAGTTCGTGGATCGATCCGTTCACGCCGACGTGCTCGCAGAGCACCTCCAGCGACAGGC
>CAYRAE010000703.1:0-1636 GCA_964422175.1 uncultured Luteitalea sp.
CCACGGGGTTCCCGATCGCCAAGATCGCCGCCAAGCTCGCGCTGGGCTACACGCTCGACGAGATCCCGAACGACATCACGCGCGTGACGCCGGCGTCCTTCGAGCCGACGATCGACTACGTCGTGGTGAAGTTCCCGCGCTGGGCGTTCGAGAAGTTCCCGCAGGCCGACGCCACGCTCACCACGCAGATGAAGTCGGTGGGCGAGGCGATGGCCATCGGCCGCACGTTCAAGGAGGCCTTCCTCAAGTCCGTGCGCTCGCTCGAACTGGGCAGCAACCAGTCGTCGCTCTTCGCGCAGCCCGTGGACGATGACGAGGAGAAGGTGGAGGCGCTGCGCCGCGCCCTGGTGATCCCGAACGACCGCCGGATGTGGGCCGTGTTCCGCGCGCTCGAACGTGGATGGACGGTCGAGCACATCCACGAGCTCACGCACATCGATCCGTGGTTCCTCGAGCAGTTCCAGGATCTCGTCGCGCTGTCGCGGATGGCGCGCGACATCGGCCTGCGCAACATGTCGGAGGACCTGCTGCGCACGCTCAAGCGCAACGGCTTCGGCGATCGCGACATCGCGCGGCTCTGCGAGGTGGACGAGTCGGTGGTGCGCGAGAAGCGCGAGGAACTCGGCCTGCGCAACGCGTACAAGCGGATCGACACGTGCGCCGCCGAGTTCGAGTCGTTCACGCCGTACCTGTACGGCACGTTCGAGCGCGAGTGCGAGGCCGACCCGACGCCGCGCCGGAAGGTCGTCATCCTCGGCAGCGGCCCGAACCGCATCGGCCAGGGCATCGAGTTCGACTACTGCTGCTGTCATGCCGCTTTCGCGGCCCGCGACGAGGGCTACGAGACGGTGATGATCAACTGCAACCCGGAGACGGTCTCGACCGACTACGACACCGTCGACAGGCTCTACTTCGAGCCCCTCACGCTCGAAGACGTGCTCGCGGTGATCGAGCGCGAGCGATCGGCGGGCGGCGACGTGTCGTGCGTCGTGCAGTTCGGCGGGCAGACGCCTCTGAAACTGGCGCTCGCGCTGCAGCAGGCGGGTGTCGACATCATCGGCACGTCGCCCGACTCCATCGACCTGGCGGAAGACCGCGAGCGCTTCGCCAAGCTGCTGTGGGATCTCGGCATCCCGCAGCCGGCCAACGGCATGGCCGCGAGTCGCGACGAGGCGCGCGAAGTGGCCGCGCGCATCGGCTATCCCGTGGTGGTGCGTCCGTCGTACGTGCTCGGCGGCCGCGCGATGGCGATCGTGTACGACGCCGGCACGCTCGACAACTACATGGCCAGCGCCGTGGACGTGTCGCCGGAGAAGCCGATCCTCATCGACCGGTTCCTCGAGGACGCGTTCGAACTCGACGTCGACGCCGTGGCCGACGGTCAGGGTGGAGTGATCATCGGCGGCGTGATGGAGCACATCGAGGAGGCGGGCATCCACTCGGGCGACAGCTCGTGCGTGGTGCCCACGTACCTCGTCGCCGAGAAACACCTCGAAACGATCAAGGACTACACGCGGCGCATCGCGCGCGCGCTCGACGTGGTCGGCCTGATGAACGCGCAGTACGCGATCAAGGACGACGCGGTCTACGTGATCGAGGTGAACCCGCGTGCGTCGCGCACGGTGCCGTACCTCTC
>CAYRAE010000704.1:0-1633 GCA_964422175.1 uncultured Luteitalea sp.
CGCGACGCTGGCCGCTCCGGTGGTGCTCTACGTGGCGACCCGCGAAGACTGATCGAGCCAGACCGAGACGTACTCGAGCGCGGCCGGCTGGCCTTCGATGGCGATGGCTCCAAACACGGCGGGGTGCTCGGGTGTCGTGATGTCGCGCACGAAGAGCGCGTTGGGATGCCCTGCCAGTGAGACGGCGCGCCAGCCCTCGCTGTCGGGCGGCGCGTCGACGCGTACGTCGAGTCCGCCACGCAGTCCCGTTCCCGTTGCCTTGAGCACGGCTTCCTTGCGTGTCCACCACTGGTGGAAGAGCGACGTCTGCTCGTCGGCCCCGCATCGCGTCAGGGCCTCGTATTCCTCGGGCGCGTAGAACCGCTTCGCGATCGCGAGGAGGTTTCGTCGCGCATCCACGCGCTCCACGTCGATACCGATCGGCCCCGCATCGCAGACGGCTGCGGCAGCGAGGCCGCCGCCGTGCGCGACGCTCATGTGGAGCGGCTGCGGACGCCCGTCTCGATACGTCAGCACCGGCTTTCCTGATGGCAGCGTGACCCACGCGAACTCGGACGGCTCCGGTCCGGGCTGGGGGGTGTCCGTGGTGCGGCCGATTCGCAGTGTGGCGAGCATCCGCACGCTGACGTGCGCGGCCAGGAACAGCGGTCGTCCGATGGCGTGGAGCGCGTTCCAGCGCGCCAGTTCGCCGGCATCCAGAACCTCCGGCACCCAGCAGGGCTCACCTTCGATACCGGGGACGAACGCGATGTCGATCCGAGGCGGCAGCGCGCGCACGGGGACAGGGTACTATGCGGGCTGATGCGCGCGGCTCACGGCTTACGGCTTACGGAAAATACCTTTCGACTTGTGGCTTTCGACTTCTGCCTTTTCGCTTGCCGTAAGCCCTAAGCCCTAAGCCCCCTGTGAGAGCCCTGGCATTGCGACCCGGGGCGTGCGAGGTGCGATGTCCACGCTGCATCTGCCGTGGGACGATGAGGTCCCGGCAGAGGAGCCCGATCCCGCTGCCGCAGGTGTCCGCCCTGTCCTGACGGCCATACACGGTGCCAGTCATGTGCGCCTGGCTGCGGTGCGGCGTCACGTGCGCGCGCATCTCGCCACTGGTTGCCGCCTGCTCGCACCCACGCACGAGCAGGCGCACGACGTCGTGCGTCACGTGCTGGCCGGTGAGGCGGCCACGATCGGCGTCGAGCGGGCAGGGTGGGTCGGCTACACCGTGCGCCTCGCCACGCCGGCCCTCATCGCCAGCGGTCTCACGCCCGTCTCCTCCCTCGGCTTCGACGCGATCGTCGCGCGCGTTGTCGGGCGCGCACGCGAGCATGGCGCGCTCACGCACTTCGACCAGGCCAGTCGCCACCCCGGTTTCATCGCCGCTCTCGCAAAGACGATGAGCGACGCGCGGCTGGCCGGGCTCGCCCCCGCCCGCCTCGATGATGGGACGCCCAAAGGGAACGACCTGGCGCGGCTGCTGGCCGCCATCGAGGATGCGCTGGCGGAATTGGGCCACGTCGACAGAGCAGGCGTACTGACGCGTGCCGCCGAGGCGGTGCATCGCGGAGACGCCCCCGATCTCGACCTCCCGCTCGCGCTCGTCGACATCGCGCTGGCGAGCCGTCTCGACGTGGCGCTGGCG
>CAYRAE010000705.1:0-1628 GCA_964422175.1 uncultured Luteitalea sp.
CTGACGATGCCGACGAGGATCTCGGGGAACGCGAATCCCGTCATCGCGCCGGCCGAGCCGGCCATCAGTTCTTCGAGCAGATACACGCCACCGAGACCGCCGAAGATGGTCAACGGCATGTCGCCGGCCGCCTCGCGCAGCCGCGCGGTCTTGAGCGGCGTCGGAGGGTCTTCGAGCTTGATGGTGCGTGCCGCCGGCACGTCGCGCGCGATCTGCACCAGCAGCGACGCCTCCATCGTGAAGCCCGACACGGGCGGGAAGTCCTGGATGACGATCGGAAGGGTGAGCGCGTCGGCGAGAGCTGCGAAATGCGCCTTCACGCTCGCGGAATTGAGCTTGGCCGCGCGCGGCGGACTCACCATGACGGCTGCCGCGCCCGCCGACTGCGCGGCGCGGCTCAGCTCGAGGCACGTGTGCAGGCCTTCGGTGGTCGTGCCGACGACCACCGGTACGCGACCGTTGACCTGCGTCAGGACCGTGTCGAGCACGAGGGCGCGTTCGCGCTCCGTGAGACGTGCGGCTTCGCCCAGCACACCGAGCGCCGTGAAGCCTGATACACCCGCACCGATGAAATGCTCGACGTAGCGGCGAAGACTTTCGACATCGACCTCGCCACCGTGCCTGAACGGCGTGGCGAGCACGGAATACACACCTTGCACCGGGACGCGCTCCTTGGACCGTCCCGCGCCGGCGGGAACGGCTGACACGATATACCACCATTTCGACTCGCCTGGAGCCCGCCTTCCGGTGGGCTCCAGGCTCGCTCATGGCAAGCCACAGCGGGGGAGGTTGGTGTTGGGGGCGACGCCCCTACCCACGACGGCCGAGCCGTCGGACCATGGCGGACACGGTCGGCGATGCGCGTAGGATCCAGGGATGTCGATCACGAGCGATGACGAGCTGAAGGGCATGACCCGCGCGGGGCGCGTCGTGGCGCGTGCGCTCGCGGCGATGCGGGAGGCCGTCGTGCCTGGCGCGACGCCGGCCGACGTGGAAGCGGTGGGTGCCGAGGTCCTGCGTCATGAGGGCGCGCAGGCGGCCCCCGTCGTCGTGTACGGCGCGCCGTGCGCGGCGTTCGTGAGCGTCAACGACGCTGTCGTCCATGGCCTGCCGACGCGCACACCCTTGCGTGCCGGTGATCTCGTCAAGATCGACGTGACGCCGCTCGTCGACGGTTACGTGGCCGACGGCGCCATCACCGTCGCGGTGGAGCCGTCGACGTCGCGCGGCAGGCGCCTCGCGCGCGCCGCCGAACGTGCGCTCGCCGCCGCGCTCGCGGCAGTGCGACCCGGCGTTCCGGTCCACGGCCTCGGCGCGATCATCGAGCGGCATGTCAGGCGCGAGGGGTTCGCCGTAGTCCGCGATCTCACCGGTCACGGCGTGGGCCGGAGCATCCACGAACCCCCGGAGGTGCCGAACTTCGATCCGGGCGGGCGCTCGCCGCTGCTCACGGAGGGGCTGGTGCTGGCCATCGAGCCGCTCGTCGCCGAGCACTCGGGCAGAATCCGCACGCTGAAGGATCGCTGGACGATCGCCACGCACGATGGCGGATGGACCGCGCACTGGGAGCACACGATCGTCGTCACGAAGAGCGGCGCTCTCGTGCTCACCGCGCCTGCGGCCTGACG
>CAYRAE010000706.1:0-1622 GCA_964422175.1 uncultured Luteitalea sp.
ACTCGACCGACAACGGCCGCACGTGGTCGGCGTCGTCTCTGCCGCACCACGACGGTACGCAGTCCGAGCACGGGTTCGCGTCGCTGTTCGCGTTGCCCACAGGCGGATTGGGTCTCGCGTGGCTCGATGGGCGCCAGACGAAGAGCGCTGGCGGCCACGACAGTCACGACGGAGCCATGACCATTCGCTACGGTGCCTTCGACACGACGTGGCGTCAGGTCGTGGATCAGCCCATCGACACGCGCGTGTGCGACTGCTGCCCCACGACCGCCGCCATGACGAGCGACGGCCCGATCGTCGCCTACCGCAATCGTACCGACGACGAAGTGCGTGACATCGTGACCTCACGCCTGGAGGACGGCCGCTGGAGCGAGCCCGTCGCCGTGCACGACGATGGCTGGCAGATCGCGGCGTGCCCGGTCAACGGCCCGATGCTGAGCGCGCGTGGTCGAGACGTGGTGCTCGCATGGTTCACGGCCGTTGGCGACGTGGGCCACGCGTACGTGGCGTTCTCGGGCGACGCGGGCCGCACGTTCGGCAATCCGATCCGTGTGGACGACCGGACCACGCAGGGACGCGTGGATGTCGAACTGCTCGCCGACGGGTCGGCGGCGGTCACGTGGATCGAGCTGACCGATCCCGGTGCGGCGTTCATGGTGCGGCGGATCGGCGCCGACGGCGCGCGCTCTCCCGCCGCACACGTCGCGACGCTCGATGGCCAGCGTACGAGTGGCTATCCGCGGATGGCCCTCGCCGGTACGAGCCTCGTGTTCGCCTGGACCGACGCGCACGCGAAGACCGTACGGGTGGCTGCGGGGACACTCAACACGGACTGAGCCCGCCAACAGGCCCTATTCCCGCTTGACCACCATCAACGTGATGTCATCGAACTGTGGGGCCCCTTCGACGAAGGCGTCGATGGCAGCGACGATCGCGGCGGTGATCTCGTGCGCGGGGCGCCAGCGCTGGCGGTCGACGATGTCGGCGAGGCGCTCAGAGCCGAACTCGTCGAAGGTGGCGGTCTGGGCTTCGCTGACGCCGTCCGAGTAGAGCACCAGCACGTCGCCCGGCTGGAGCGTGAAGGTGACCTGGTCCCACGCCATATTCGGGAAGAGACCGAGCGGCACACCGGTGGCGCCGAACCATGTCCGTTCGCCGCTCGCGCGCAACAGGAGCGTCTCCGTGTGTCCGCCGCTCACGTAGCGGCACTCGCCCGATGCGGTGTCCGCGAGCACGAGTGCGGCTGTCGCGTACTTGCTGCCAGGCGTGGTCGCGAAGAGGAGATCGTTGGTGCGAGCAGCGAGGGCCGAGAGTGACGGCTCCCGGCCGAGCAGCGCGCGCAGCGTCGCCTGGATCGTGCTCATGAGGAGCGACGCGGCGAGCCCCTTGCCCGAGACGTCGGCGACGCAGAACAGGCAGGCGTCTGCTCCGTGATCGGTGAGCGTGAGCACGTCGTAGTAGTCGCCGCCCACCTGCTGCGCGGGCCTGTTCATCGCCGAGATGTCGAAGCCTGGCAGATCGGGAAGCCTGGCCGGGAACAATCCCTGCTGGATGCCCGCGGCAACGGCGAGCTCCTTCTCGTACTGCTTCTTCTCCACCATCTCGCGGAGGTGCCAGCAGTT
>CAYRAE010000707.1:0-1621 GCA_964422175.1 uncultured Luteitalea sp.
GAGCCGGTCTCGCCCGCCAGCGCCCCGACGATCACGCCTCCGGTTCCGTGATCGTCACCACCGTGTCGACGCCTGGTGCGTCGACCACCTGCGTCCGGCCGGACGGCCATCGCACCTGGATCCGCGGCGCCGTCGTCGACGTCCCGAGACCGATATGGGTACCCTGCAACAACGAAGACGCGTAACCGACGGCTGACGAGACGGTGAACGTCTGGACGCCTACGGTGATCGTGGCGCCAAGGCCGTCCCTGTTGGACGCGCGCCCGCGCAACTGCACGCGAATCCAGTGGCCTGCCGGTCCGCCGTTCTTCCAGATCTCCACAGGGCCGCCGAGGCTCGTGGTGACCCAGTCGAGCCGTCCGTCGTTGTCGAGATCGGCCGCCACGAGACCGCGGTGCGCCGAGATGGCGCGCGCCACGGCCGGGCCGGCCTTCGCCGTCACGTCCTCGAACGTCGCCCCGCGATTCATCAGGACCTGGTTGGCCTCGTGATACGGCGACGCCTCGAACCTGTCGATGAGGTCGTTCACGTGCGAGTTGGCGATGAGGATGTCGGGCCGTCCGTCGTTGTCGACGTCGGCCGCGACGACGCCCCAGCCGCTGTGGTTGCTGCTCGCCGCCGTGATCAGGGCCTTGTGCGTCCCGTCGTGGAAGGCCAGCGTCCCGTCGTTGACGAAGAAGGGGAACGTCTCGCCCCTGAGCGCGGTGACGAGGATGTCGGGACGCCCGTCGGCCGTGAGGTCCTGTGCGGCCACGCCCATGCTCGACACGGGCCTGCCGAAGCCGGGAAGCGCGACGCCGGCCAGCAGGCCGGTTTCCTCGAAGCGCGTGCCGTCCACGTTGCGGAACAGGAAGTTCGGCACGGCGTCGTTGGAGATGAACAGATCGGGCCTGCCATCCCCGTCGAAGTCGGCCACGCCCACGCTCATGCCCTTGCCGACGTGCGCACCGATGCCGCTCGCTTTCGAGAGGTCCTCGAACGTGCCGTCGCGTCTGTTCCGATAGAGCTGGTTCGGCAGGCCGTTGTAATACTTCGGATGGCAGTACACGCGCAGGTTGCGCACGCGATCGCCGCAGAAGCGATCCGCGTTCTCGTGCCAGTCGAGGTAATTGACGACGAACAGGTCGAGCCACCCGTCGGCGTCGACGTCCACCCACGCGGCGGCGACAGACCACGCCGACGGGCCGATACCCGCGGCCGTCGTCACGTCCTCGAACGTGCCCTTGCCGGTGTTGCGATACAGCGTCGGCGCGCCAACGCCCGGCACCAGGAGGTCCGGATGTCCGTCGTTGTCGTAGTCGGCCACCGCCGCGCCCATCGCGAATCCGCGTCCCTGCAGCCCTGCCGCCTCTGTCACGTCCTCGAACCGGAAGTCGCCGAGGTTGCGGTAGAGCCGGTTGTGGAACGTGGCCGACGCCTTCGTGAACGCCTGTGTCGCGTTGCCGTTGGGGAAGAACAGGTCCACCTTGCCGTCGCCGTCGTAGTCGAATGCCGCGAATCCGCCGGGCATCGTTTCGATGAGGCGCTTGTCGGGTGTCGGCGCGTTGGCGAGGACGAAGGAGACGCCGCTCGACGGCTGCACGTTCTCGAACTGCGGGATCGGCGCCTGCGTGCTCGCCGT
>CAYRAE010000708.1:0-1615 GCA_964422175.1 uncultured Luteitalea sp.
ATCGCGGTGCGGCCGGGCTCGGAGAGCCGGCCCTACCAAACCTGTTGCCGGTTGCCCGTTGCCTGTTGCCGGTCGACGCTTCTCCGCTTCCTTCTGTCCGGTTGCCGGTTGCCGGCTTGTCCGCCGTAGCGCGGAGCGCGAAGGCGGATTGCCGGTTGCCGACCGGCGACTTCACTGTCCTGACCATCGTCATCGTCATCGCCCTCGTGCCTTGTCCAGCGACGCGCGTTCAATCAGTACGTCCACACGCGCGCTAGTCTGTTGTTCGTACGCCTGCATGACGGCCTCGGCGGCCTGCAGCAGCGTCGTGACGTCAGCAAGCCCTTGTTCGTAGCGGTCGCGCACGATGCGCTGGCGCTCCTGTGCCTGCGCGACGACGGATGCCGCAAGCCTCTGCCGTGCATACGCGGTCTCCACCCGTGCGATCGCCGCACGGACGTCGAACCTGATCGCCATCTCGATCTGTTCCTGCGCCACGCGACGACGCTGCATGGCATGTTCGGCTTCGACGACGCGCGCTCGGTCCGCACCGCCGCGGAACAGGTTCAACCGCACGCCGGCGCTCAGGCCCCAACTCCAGGCACGGTCCTGCCATGCGTCACCGTTGCCTTCCAAACCCGCCTGTGCGAACACCTGCGGTCGATAGGCGGCGCGAGCCTCGGCGAGCTGCGCGCCAGCCACGTCGACATCGAGCGACGCGCGGCGCAGTTCCGGCCGGCCTGCAACGGCTTCCGTCTCCAGGACGCCAGCGTCAGCGATCGGAGAGGTCAGGGACACGGGCGGAAGTTCGAGCCTGAAGCGCGCGTCGAGCGGCTCGCCCATCACGCGATTCAGCGCCGCGCGAGCGAGGTCTTCGTCCAGCGAGGCGCGCAACCGCATCTCTGCGACCCGCGCTTTGTGAACCTCCACGGCCAGCGCGTCGGCGTCGGTCGCCACCCCGGCGTCGCGACGCGCTGTCGCACGCGCGAGGTCGGCATCGGCGGCATCGAGTGCGGCCTGTGCGGTGGCGCCTGCCGCCACGGCCTGGAGCACTGCTCCGTACGCCGACGTGACTGTCAGCGTGAGCGCCTGTTTCACGGCGACGACGTCGGTGTCGGCCTGCATCACGCCGAACCTTGCAGCCCTGATTCGGGAACGTGCGGCTCCACCGTCGTACACGAGGTGTTCGGCGGTCACGGCCACACGAAAGTTGTCGATCGCGTCGGGCCTGTTCAGCGTGGGAATGGCGAAGTGCGCCGCGGTGAAACGCTGCTGGCCCAGCAGCGAGCCGAAGACGAAGACGGGCTGGTTGCCTCGCTGCCACATGTCCGTCACGTCGACGCGCGGAAACAGCCCGGCACGGGCCTGCGTCACACGCGCTGCCGCCTCATGGCCCGCGATGTCCGCGATGCGCGCGTCGGGGTTCTGCGTGGTCGCCCGCGCGACGGCCTGGTCGACGGTGAGGAGCGGTTGCCCGTGGGCAGGTTCATGGCTGGCCAGCGTCAGGACGAGGCCCGCGCACATGACCACCGGGACAGAGCTTCGTATCATCAGAGGCATGGATACGAAGGCGCGCGAAAAGGTGACAGAGCCCGAGGGCGACGCGAGCCTGATCCGCGCGGCGGCGCAGGGCGAC
>CAYRAE010000709.1:0-1602 GCA_964422175.1 uncultured Luteitalea sp.
CGTTCCTGCGCCAGTCGCCCGCGCAGGCGTGGATCGGCGTCCTGTTGTGGGCCGGCGTGGCCCTGCTGGTCGGCGCCCTTCTCGGCCGCATGACGAACGGGCTTCCGCGGTCGCGCTCCGCGCTATGGCGAGACCCTTCGCTCCGAGTCGTTCCCGCATTCCCGGCATTGCGGCATCGCGGCATTTCGGCATACCTGATCGCGTGGGTGCTGGTGATCGGCGTCGGCGCCATCGTCTCCGGTATCGGCGCAACAGCGCTCGCGCCGAGCACGCCGGTCCCGTCGCTCGACGAACGCGCGCGCGTTCGGCTCCTCGACGAGTACGACGCGGCGGCACGTCCGCTGGCGATTCGTTACGATCCGCTGACGCGAATCGACCCGCAGACCGTTCCCGAGTCGTTCCCGCTCGTCGTCCATGCGGCTGGCGATCGACGCGAGGATCGCGCCACGCAGTTGTTCGGCAGGCGCCTGTCGCTCCCGGCCGGCACCTATGGCGTCGACCTCATCTTCCCGCCCGATGGCGCGGCTGACGCCGCCGCGCCGACAGCCGTCGATGGCGCACTCGCCGTCCACGCGGGCCGCGTGAGCCCGCCGCTCGAAACCTGGTCCGTGTCTGTCGTCCCGCCGGGCTCGTGGGGACGGACGTTCTCGCTGCCTGTCGACATCGGGTTCGTCGGCTTCAAGGCGTCGGCCACCATCACCGAGGCGTCGCCACGACTTCGCCTCACGCCGCAGCACATCGTCGATGCGAGCGCACGGCCGCGAACGCCTGCCGTGCTCGGCAGTCAGAACTACGCCGGCGTCGGAGTGCTCGTCCATGGCGAGGACGCGTGGCCCGAGCCGACGGGCGTCTGGCTGCGTGGCGCCTCGACGGTCATGTTGACGCTCGTGTTCCCCGACGATGCACTGCGCACGTTCGACCTCCGCGCGGGCGCCGTGCCCGTCGACGTGACGGCGCAGTGGGGCGGCACGACGACGACGTGGACGCTGTCTCCCGGCGAAGTGGTCCGCACCGTCATCGACGCGCCGTCGCCGCGCGACGGCCAGCAGAGTCGATCGGCGCAACTCCGGATCACGACATCATCCGGATTCGTTCCCGCCGAGGTCGAACCCGGCAGTCGCGACCGTCGCCAGCTTGGCGTGTGGCTCGAACTGGGGCGAACGATGCCCGGCAGCGGCGTCGGATCCATACTGGGTGGGCTGAGACATGATCCGCCGCCTCCGCGAACAACTGGACGCTGAACTCTCGCTGACACGGACTGTCCTCGACGCCATGGCGGACGCACCGCTGCGCTGGCGTCCGCATGACAAGTCGTACTCGCTGGGCAGGCTTGCGATGCACGTCGCCACGCTGCCCGGGTGGATCCCCTCGTTCATGCGCGCGGAGGCGTACGACATGGGCGCGGGAGGAGCGGGCCCCGACATTCCGGAGCAGGCCAGCGACATTCTCGAGGCACACGCGACCGCCGTCGCCCGTGCGCACGCCGCGCTGGACGCGGCGCAGGACTCGGATCTCGCCGCCACATGGACGCTGCTGCGTGACGGACGCGTCATCGCGTCGATGACGCGAGCCGAAGCCATCTCCCGCTACGTGGTGCGGCAC
>CAYRAE010000710.1:0-1601 GCA_964422175.1 uncultured Luteitalea sp.
GGCCGCCACCAGATACACAGTCGATCTCACGAACGATCCTCCTGCCGGTCCGCGGGACCGGTCGCCCAGCCCGCCGGGACTGGAGCCTATTGCCGTTGCTGCGTGGGTGCGCGTGGCGTGTCCGCCCTGCTCGACTGCTGGTACGTCTCGAGCCGGCGACGCTGGTCGGGTGACAGGATCCGGTGCATGCGATAGAGCATCAGCGTGCGCGTCTTGGCCAACGCGCTGCGCGCGGCCTCCACACGATCGATGGTACGCACCACCACGGCCTCGTCGTCGCCCGAATCTCCGAGCAGCCGCGACAGCGCCGCTTCCTGCTTCTCCAACTCCGTCTTCTCGGCCCGCAGTTCGTCGCGCACCGAGAGGAAGACCTTGTCGATCTCCGCCGTCTGGGCGTCGCTCAGGCCGACGCGCACCTTGCAGACCGGGTCCATCCACCACTTGGACGGCCGCTGTGCCTGACCGCCATGGACCGGGCCGAGGCCGAGGGCGACTGTCAGCACCCACGCGATCGCTGTCACCAACCTGTTCATGAAACGTACCTTCCCCGTCCTCCGGGTACGGTTCTCCCTCGGCGCCCGTTTACAGGGCCGTGCCGGCGGTGAAGGCCGTGAGGCGCTCCACGACCATGCCGATGATGTTGTTGGGCGTCGACGCACCCGCCGTCAGGCCCACGCGCACGGGGCCCGAGCGCGGGAGCCAATGGTCGGTCACCGTCTCGGGCAGCTTGGCCGTCGGCTGGTCCGACGGGGGCACCGGACGATGGCGGATCCGATCGGGTGATTCGAGCCTGTCGACGTCGGCGATGTGGAACGTCGGCACGCGATCGGCGCAGATACGCGCCAGATTGCACGTGTTGCTGCTGTTGTAGCCGCCCACCACCAGCATCAGGTCGAGCGGCTCGTTGTCGAGGAGCGCCACCACGGCGTCCTGCCGCTCCTGCGTGGCGCTGCAGATGGTGTCGAAGGCGCGGAACCTGTCGGCGAGCGCCGCGTCGCCGTATCTGTCGGCCATCGCCTGCCGCAACATCTCCGCGATCTCCAGCGACTCGGTCATCAGCATCGTCGTCTGGTTGGCGAGGCCGATGTGTCCCAGGTCGCGGACGGGATCGAATCCCGCCGACACGGCGTGGCCGAACTGCGCCATGAAGGCGTCGCTGTCGCCGCCCTCGCGGATGTAGCGGCAGACGTCGGCGGCCTCGACCTTGTCGAGGACCACGAGATAACGCCCGCCGGTGGTCTTGAGGGCCTGGCTGGCCGTGGCCTGCGTCTCCTCGTGCTTCACCTTGCCGTGGATGACGGCTGTGAAACCCTCCCGCGCGTATCTGGTGACGTTCTTCCAGACGTTGAGCACGGAGCCGCAGGTGGTGTCCACGAGCGCGCAGCCCAGATCCTGCAACCGGGCGAGTTCGTGGACCGTGACGCCGAACGCCGGGATGATCACCACGTCGCCCTCGCCGAGGGGCGTTTCGGGCTCGCCGGGGTCGCTCAGGAACCTGATGCCCGCCGCGCGCAACTTCTCGTTGACGTGGGGGTTATGGATGATCTCGCCCGTCAGGTAGACACGCTGGTCGGCGAACCGCTTGCGCGCCTGGTAGGCGT
>CAYRAE010000711.1:0-1601 GCA_964422175.1 uncultured Luteitalea sp.
CCGTACTCGAGCGTGGCGCTGTATCTCTACGACAGCGCGTCGCGGGCCTTCACGGCGGTCTTTGCCGAGGGCTTCGACGCCGAGCTGCTCTCCGCCGTGCGCGTCGGTGTCGACGCGGGCGTGTTCGGGCAGGCGGTCCGCGATCAGCGCGCGGTGGCCAACGCGGATCCACAGGCGTACATCGCCGGAACGGCGCACGAGACCACGCGGCTCCGATCGTCGATCGTGTGCCCGCTCCTTGGTGAGCGGAACGATCTTGTGGGTGCGCTGGCTGTCTACCACGTGACGCCGGAGTGCTACACGGCCGACGAGTGCCGGCTGCTCGAGATGGTGGCGCGGCAGGCCGGGCCCGCGTTGAGCCACGCGCTGCAGTTGTCGCGAGCGCAGGCCGAAGCGCTCACCGATCCGCTGACGGACCTGCCGAACACGCGCTTCCTGTGGATGCACCTCACGCAGGAGCTCGCACGCGCCGGACGACAGGCGTCGCGCCTCGCGCTGCTGCTCCTCGACGTGGACGACTTCAAGTCGCTCAACGACAGGGACGGGCACCAGGTCGGCGATGCCGCGCTCCGGGAACTGGCAACGGTGCTGCGCCAGGCCGTGCGTCCGTACGACGTCTGCGCGCGTTACGGCGGCGACGAGTTCGTCGTGCTCCTCGCGGACTGCCGGCGCGAAGAAGCGGAAGAGCGTCTTCGCGATTTGCAGGCACGGATCGCCGCCCACACGATGCGCCTGCCTGACGGCCGCACCTTCTCGGTGACGGTGAGCATCGGCGCCGCCGTGTTCCCTGCCGACGGCGAGTCGGCGGAAACGCTCCTCGCCACCGCCGACGTGCACATGTACCAGGACAAGCAGCGCCCGCGCGTCAGACGCGACAACGATGGGCCGGGCCCGTTCCCGGTCCTGCCGCCACCGCCACATCACACGATGTAGGCAGGATGGACGGGCAACCGGCAACCGGCAACCGGTGCCCGGTGCCCGGTGCCCGGTGCCCGGTGCCCGGTGCCCGACAGGATTCTATTGCCGCAAAATCCCGTTGAAGAGGAACTTGAACGTGCCGTGCGGCTGCGAGCGGAACGTGATCTCCGGGCCGAAAAGCACCAGGCGCCCTTCTCCCACCCTGGCTTCGACGATCGCCACACCACCCTGCAGGTGCTGCTGACCCCATGCCCATCCGCTGCGCAGCGGCGTCGCCGAATCGAACCACGCGATCGGCGTAAACCCCTTTGCCTGCGCGTCGGCGGGCAGCGTGAACACGGGGCTGTTGTCGAAGTACACGTCGGTGTCTGCGCGCAGGCCCTGCGACAGGGCGTGCGCCGTGTCGACCTTCACGCGGAGCACCGATCCCGGCACGTAGTACTGCTCGTCGGCGAGCGGGGCACCGGCTCCGTCGACAAGCTTGTTACCTACCGGCAGGCCGAGATGCGTCGCGAGCGATGTCGAGCCGCCGATCGACAGCACCTGCCCGCCACCCTCGAGGAACGCACGCAACTGCGGGAGCGTGGTGGTCGTCGAGAACGATCCGATGCGCGATCGGAACTCCTCGGGAATGGCCTCGACGCGCGGTGCACGAGGCACGAAGCCGCCACGCGCCGGATCGG
>CAYRAE010000712.1:0-1597 GCA_964422175.1 uncultured Luteitalea sp.
GGCCCCGCACTCGCCTGCTTCCAGTCCTGCCGCAGATCCTTCAGGCGCCTGGCGACATCAGGCAAGGCCTCGACCTGCGCGAGCGCCTCGACCTTCTCGCACAGCTCCTGCTGCACGGTGGCGTTGGCCCAGCGCTTCCAGTCGTCTGTGCTGCGAAGATCCCGCACCACATCCATCAGGCGCGCCTGCACCTTCTTCAGCCGCTCGACGATGGCCGTCTGGTCGTCGCGCGACGGCAGCGCGCCGAGCTGCTCGGCCGTCGTGCGGGCGTCGCGCAGAGCCTGGTCGGCATCCTTGAGCGGCAACTGCTCCTGCGCGGCGACGGCTTCCAGCCTGTCACACGCGGCCAGCGCCCGTTCGAGATTGGCGGCGCGCGTGGCACCTTCCTGCTCGCGCAGGGCCACCGTGCGCGACGCGATCGCGCTCTCGGCGGTTTTCACGCGCGACACGAGCACCGGATCGACGGCCGCGCCGTCCTGCGCCAGTCCCGTCCATCGCCGGAGCAGATCGGCCCACTGCTTGTGCGCGGCCGCCAGGTCGTCGACGCTCGACAGACGCTCCGCCTCCTCGGCGATCGTGGCCAACTGCGCGTGGCGCTCGGCATCGGCGAGCCGTGCCGCGAGGCGCGCACGCTGACGGGCGATCGCCGCCAGGAAGCGCTGGTTCACGGCGTCGCTGCCCGATGCGTGCTCGGCGTCGAGCGCGCCCCATGCCGCCTGCGCCGCCGTCACCGCGTCTTCGATGTCGTCGCCCACATAGTCCTCGAGCGACTGGCACACCTCAGCGCGCGGTGCATCCCGGGCCGCTCGCGCATCGGCCTCGGCCTGCGCCGCCGCGACGGCGGCTCGCAGGTGCTCCACGTGTGCGCGGGCTCCCGCCACGGCGGCGTCGAAGCGCGACTGCAGGGCCGGCGCCGCCGTCTCGACCGTGGCTGCGAGCTGCTGCCACGCGTCGATGGCCGCGTCGAGCGGTGCCTGGACGGCGTCGGCGCGCGATTCGTGCGTCAGGCCCTCCACCATCTCGCACAGGCGCTCGCGGCTCAACTCGCCCACGGGCGCCGTCGTCTCCACGGCCACGGGTTGCTGCTGCTCACGCAGCCGCGTGCGCGCTCGCCGTGCGACGAGCTTGTTGCGCGCGCGATTGGCGACCTGATCGAGCGCCTCGGCATCCGACAGTGATTCGAGCGCCGACAGCGCGACGTCCTTGTGTTCGCTGTTCAGCGCGACGAGCAGCCGCTCGGCGGGGTCGGTGATGAGCGCGAGCGCGGCCAGGCGGATGCCGCCACTCGTGGCCCGGCCGGCGATGCTGCCGATGAGGCGTGGGGTGGCCACGCGCCGCAGCGCCGCCAGGCCGATGGCTTCGACGTCCGTCGTTCTCGCGATGGTGGCGAGATCGCGTTCGTCATCGAGACCGGCAAGGGCCTCGAGCGCCGACGATTCGTCGCTCCCGTCTCCGGCGAGATCGATCAGGAACTTGCGCGCTTCGGCACGCACGCCCTCGTCGAGGTCGCCTCGCGCGACGGCCGCCAGCACGCCGATGTCCTCGACGCGCGCCACGGCACGTCGCCGGACCGCGGCGTCGGCATCTTCACGTGCGA
>CAYRAE010000713.1:0-1595 GCA_964422175.1 uncultured Luteitalea sp.
TCTTCTCGCGCACCAGATCGGCGATGCGCTCGATCAGCTTCGCCTTGTTGACCTGATACGGGATCTCGGTGACGACGATCGCCTGACGATCGCCACCACGGCCGAGAGGCTCGACCTCCGACCGTGCGCGCACGATGACCGTACCGCGACCTGTCGCATACGCCGATGCGATCCCCGCGCGACCGACGAGGATACCGCCGGTGGGGAAGTCTGGCCCGGTGATCTGCTGCGCGAGGCGGCGACGCTTCTCGTCGCGTGTGAGCGGCTGCGGGCGCCCGTCCTCGTCAAGCGTGAACGCCTTGTCCGGATCGGCGATCGCGATGATGCCGTTGACCACCTCGGTGAGGTTGTGCGGCGGGATGTTGGTGGCCATGCCCACCGCGATGCCGGACGATCCGTTGACGAGCAGGTTCGGGATCGGCGTGGGCAGCACCGACGGCTCGGTGGTCGTCTCGTCGAAGTTCGGGACGAAGTCGACGGTGTCCTTGTCGAGATCGGCCATCAGCGCTTCGGCGAGCGCTTCGAGACGGGCTTCCGTGTACCGGTAGGCGGCGGGTCTGTCGCCGTCGACGCTGCCGAAGTTGCCCTGGCCGTCGACCAGCGTGTACCGCATGTTGAAGTCCTGCGCGAGGCGCACGAGCGTGTCGTACGCGGGCGCATCACCATGCGGGTGGTAGTTGCCGATGACTTCGCCGACGATCTTCGCGCACTTGCGATAGGGGCGGGAAGCGGAGAGCCCCATCTGCCGCATCGCGAACAGCACGCGGCGGTGCGACGGCTTGAGACCGTCGCGCACGTCGGGCAGCGCGCGTCCGATGATCACGCTCATCGCGTAATCCATGTACGAGCGGCGCATCTCGTCTTCGATGTTGACGGGGACGCGATTGACTGGCGTGGTGCTCATAGAAGCAGGCTGATCTCGGGTGTCGGGTGCGGGAGCGGCCCGCGCGTCAGACGTCGAGGTTCTTCACGTCGAGTGCGTTGTCCTCGATGAACTTGCGGCGTGGCTCGACCTGATCGCCCATGAGGGTGGAGAACATCAGATCCGCTTCGGCCTGATCCTCGGCACGCACCTGGAGCAGCGTGCGCACCTCGGGCTTCATCGTGGTCTCCCACAACGTGTCCGGGTTCATCTCGCCGAGACCCTTGTAGCGGTTGATCGCCACACCCTTGCGTCCGGCTTCGAGGAAATAGTCGACGAGTTCGGAGAGCGATCGCACCTCGCGATCGGCATCCTTCTTCGCCGCTCGACGCACGGGTTCGGCGACGACGTCAGCAACGGGCGTGTCGTCCGCACCCTCGACCAGTGCCGCATCCTCCACGTCTTCCGCCGCGGCGTTCACGTGCGACACGACCATCCGTCCGCCGATGTCCGCCACATCGCGGTGGCTGTTGAGCAGTGCGCGGAAGTCGGGCGTCTGCACGAAGTCCACGCCGGCGCGCGACACGCGCGGATACCCGGCGGATCTGTCGTCGATCTCGAGGAGGAACGCGTTGTGTTCTTCGTCTGTCACGACGGCGATCGTGCGCTGGTCCTGCACGAGCGTCGATGCGAGTACTTCAGCGACAGGGCGCGTCTCGAAGCGCTCGCATCG
>CAYRAE010000714.1:0-1593 GCA_964422175.1 uncultured Luteitalea sp.
CACGAACTCGCGGAAGACGTTGTGCGCGCCGATCTCGAGGCGCGTCGGCTCGCCCCTGAACTTGGTGTCCTGCGGAATCAGGCCGATCGACGCGTACGGGAAGATCTCGGTGCCTTCGCCGATCGTCGTGTGCCCGTCGATGATCGCGCCGGCGCCGATGCGGCAGCGCGGGCCGATGCGCACCTGCGGACCGATGACCGCGTTGGGCGCCACCACGGTCCCGGGCCCGATCTCCGCGCCGGGCTCCACCACCGCCGTCGGATGGACGATCGCCGGCTCGGCCTCGATGGCCATGACCAGCGTGCCTTCGGCGACGATCTGGTCCTGCACGTACGCCACGCCCCGCACGCGCGCCATCGTGGCGCGACGACGCTCGATCGACAGCTCCAGGCGCACACTGTCGCCGGGGCCGACGGGCTTGCGGAACTTGACGCCGTCCACGCCGCGCAGCGACGTGCGGTGCGGCAGGATCGATCCATCGGGCGCGTGCAGCAAGAGCACACTGGCGGCCTGCGCCATCGACTCGATCATCAGCACGCCCGGCATCAACGGCGCCCCGGGGAAGTGTCCCGGGAAGAAATCCTCGTTGACGGTGACGTTCTTGAGGGCGACCAACCGCTCGCCGGCGAGCTCGGTCACGGCATCGACCATCGGCTGCGGGAAGCGCGAGCAGAGGCGATCGAGGACGGGAGTCAGGTGGATGGACACAGGGGAGCTCGTCGACGGCCGAAGAAAGGCGGCGGGCCCGGCGACGCACGTCGCGGGCCCACGCACGGGAGACGAGCTTACTTGCCCGCCGTCGCGGCGTCGAGTGCGGCGATGACGTCGGCCGTGACGTTCAGGCCCGTGTCGACCCACACCACGCCGGCGTCGGCGATGCTCAGGATGAAGTGCAGGTTCTTGGCCTTGGCCACCTGCTCGATCACCGGCAGCAGCTTCTGCTGAAACTGGAGCTGCATGTCGTTGGTGAACTCCTGGACTTCCTTCTGCGCGTCCTGCCCGGCACGCTGCAGGTCGGTCTGGAGTCGCTCGACCTCCTTGGCCTGCTGCGCCCGCGCCGACTCGTTCAGCACGGCGCCGCCCTGTTCGAGCTTCTGCTGGGCGGTCTGCAGCTGCTTCTGCTTGGCGTCGAGCTCGGAGGTCTTGCGCTCCTGCAGCGCCCTGATCTTCTCCCCGGCGGCCTGCCCTTCCTTGCTGCTGGTGGCGATCGTGTTCAGGTCCACGTACGCGACCTTGGCATCGGCCGGGAACGGCCGGGGCGCGGGAGCGGCTGGCGTCTGGGCGCCGGCGGGAGCCTGGGCACCTGCGGCCGCGGCCACGAGGAACACGCACGAGAGGGACAACGCAATCACGGACTTCATCGACAGCAATCCTTTCGACCCTATGCGACAGGTCCTTCCCGGACCTGATCGCACCATTGAAACACACCCACGGTTCAGCTCAGAACGTCGAGCCCACCGCGAAGCGGAACTGGAAGCCCCTCGTCGGGGTGTAATCGTTGCGGAGCACGCCCTTCCGCTGCGGGTTGGCGGCGAAGATCAGGCGGAACGGCACGTTGAGGACGGGCATGAAGAACCGCACTTCCGCGCCCGT
>CAYRAE010000715.1:0-1592 GCA_964422175.1 uncultured Luteitalea sp.
GGCGGCATAGGTCAATCCCTTTTCGACGTACTTGATGGGTTTGTGCGGCATCTCGTCCTCTGGGTCGTTGTCCTCGCGCCCGGCACGCCCGGCCGCGATCGGCTCGAAATTCCAGTCCGCGCAGTATGACGAACTCCGTGTCCAGCTCGAGGTGAATTCTGCCAGCAGGCAGAATTCGGCGTCGAGTGGGCAGGAATCCGGGCGGACGGGCGACGGCCGAGCTCGCAGGGTCGGCGTCTGATCGCGAGAGTCCGACCACCGCGGGTACACTGGCCCGAGACGACGGCCGGGCTCGCCCTGCTCTGTCGGCTCGTCTCGGCCCCGCACGCGCGATGCTCGAACCCGTCTGGTTGCTCCTCGCTCTCCTGTATGGCCCGGCACCCGTTGCCGCGCCGCCCCTGCCGTCCACCGTCGATCTCGCCCTGCTCCCGGCGTCGGCGATCGCCATGGCTCGGCTCGAACCGCCGCCCGCCAGCCCCGTGGCCGTCGTCGCGGCGAGTCAGGCGAAAAAGCCTCGACGTCTGAGAAGCAAGGCGGAGTTGTCCTACGTCTCCACGGGCGGAACCACCAGCACGCTCACGCTCGGGACCAGCGGCGAGATCACGTTCACCGAGGGGCCCTGGCGCCTCGAAACCCGCGCAGGCTACCTCCGCGCCAGTACCGACGATGTGGTGCGGGCCCGGCGCATCACGGGCCAGGTGAAGTCGGCCCGGCGCGTGGGCGATCGCGCGGAACTGTTCGCCCGCGGCACGTACCTGCGCAACACCTTCGCCGGTATCGACCACTCGGTGGACGGCGCCGTCGGCGTCACGGCGCTCCTCATCAGCGGTGAGCCACAGCGGCTGTCTCTCGACTCGGGCTTCGGGTACATCGGCGAGGACCGCACCGCGGGCGACGGCCGGTACGTGGGCACGTTCGACATGGGGTTGCGCCACCAGTGGGAGTTCAGCAAGCGCAACCGCTTCTCCAACGACGCCTCGATCAAGGCCGACGTCGAACGCACCAGCGACTGGCGGCTGACGCACGTCGCGGCGCTGCAGGCCTCGCTCAACTCCGTGCTCGCCCTCAAGCTGTCGCACGAGATCAACTACAGGAACGAGCCCGTGCCCGGGTTCACGCGCGCCGACACCATCACCGCCGCCAGCATCGTCGCCACGTTCTGAATTCGGCAATGCGGCGATGCCGCGATGCCGGGAATGCTCCGAATGACGACGCTTGCCTCGCCGAAGCGCCGTAGGCGCGAAGGCGGGCGCGAAGGCGGGCGGCTCAACATTGAAGCCCCGCACGTCAGCTGCCGATAAGGGAGACACGATGGTGTCCCCAGACCCTCGCTCCTCGCCCTCCTCCCCGCTCACTCGCGAGCGCCTCCTGCGTCACGCCGACGCTCTCGAGCCGTTGCCGGCAACGGCAACGCGCCTGGTCACGCTTCTGAGTCAGTCGGAGTGGATGATTCGCGAGGTGGAAGAGGTCGTCAGGCTCGATCTCGGGCTCACCGCCCGCATCCTCCGATTCGCCAACTCGGCGTGGACCGCGCACTTGCCGTCGGTGACGACAGTCAGGGACGCGCTGATGCGCATCGGCGTCGGAACGGC
>CAYRAE010000716.1:0-1590 GCA_964422175.1 uncultured Luteitalea sp.
CAGGTCCGCTGCTCATGAGCCGGTTGACCGGCGCATCACGCATCACGGGCGCGCCGCCCTCGCCGAAGTCGAGGTACTTCGACAGCGAGAACATCAGCTCTTCCGGCGTCGGCGCCCACGTTTCGAGGCGTTTGTCGGCGTACCAGATGTTGAAGCGCGACCCGCCGTCGAGACGCTTGTTCGCAACCTCGTTCTGCTTGATCGCCGTCAGCGCCTGCGCATCGCGACGGTTGGCGCGCTCCTCCCGCTCACGGTCGGCGCGCAGGCGGCTCAGTTCCCGATCGATCGCGCGCAGCCGGTCGGCGTCGCGCGTGTTCTTGCGCTCCTTCTCCAGATCCGTTTCGCGCCGCGACTTCCCGACGTAGGTCGGCGAGACGTAGCCGTTGTCGTCGCCCCACGTGCCGTAGCCGCCGCCGCCCAGGTGAATCTCGATGTTCTTCTTGTTCACCTTGACCGTCGTGATCATCACGCGGTCTTCCTTGCGCAGCGCGATGCCGTACTGCTTCACGCGCCTCGCGTAGTCGCCGAACTCGATCTCGGGCTCGCGCTGGAGATACAGGTCCACGCCCTGGTGACTCGCGGGCATGTCCATGAGCACCGTGACCTCGCGCCCTTCGAAAGCGCGCTTGAGGCTCATGGCGTTCTGCGCCACGGCGGGCGACACGGCCAGCAACGAGACAACGGTGAATGCGGAGAGGGTCAGATTCGATCGCACGGTGAAGGCTCCGGAAACTGGGGACTCCTTTCAACAAACGTAACCTCGACGGCAGCCGAACAGCCAGGCTTCGCCATTTCTTTGCCTGGTCGCGGCTTACGGCTCATGGCTTACGACTTACGCCGGCCCCCACGGCGTAGGGGCGACGCATGCGTCGCCCCTACAGGCGACACGCATCACGACGATGTCCGGTTGCCGGTTTGCCGGTTGCCCGTTGCCGGCGTCCTGTCCTCGGCCTTCGGCATCGCCGCATCGATGCGGCGGACCGCGATCGCCTGGCGACCGATGGTCCAGGTTGCGCGCATTCAGGGTCATGCGATGGCGCCAACACTGAACAACGAGAACCGCGTCCTCGTGAATCGCGCAGCCTACTGGTTCACGCCACCGGTACCGGGCGACGTCGTCATGTTCAGCTACCCTCTCGACCCGCGGAAGCCCTTTGTGGAACGCCTCATCGCCGAGGGCGGCGATCGCGTGGAAGGGAAGGATGGTCGCGTCTTCCGTAACGGCGTCCTCGTCCACGATCCCTATGTGTCAGAGGCGGCGAGACGACACGACGACTGGGGCCCGCATGAGATCCCGTCTGGCCACTACTTCGTCCTGGCGGACTGTCGCTCCAACAGCTCCGACAGCCGTCACTTCGGTTCCGTGCCGAGCGGTTACGTGCTCGGCAGAGTCTGGCTGCGTTGGTGGCCGACGCTCGAGCGTGTGGGCGATCCCACCGCATCAGCCGACAACGCGCGCGGCACGTGCCCGCCGCAGCCGTAGAACCCGACGGCGGGCCGGGCGGGCGTGGGTGAAGGTGTAGCCGCCGGATTCCATCCGGCGGGCGGCGATCACTGACTGCCGGACAAAGTCCGGCAGCTACACCAAGG
>CAYRAE010000717.1:0-1585 GCA_964422175.1 uncultured Luteitalea sp.
CGCCATCGTGACGTCGCTTCAGCCTCCGAGTTCCCGGTAGCCCGCGCTATCGCCCAGGAGCGTGACGTGACCTGTCTCTTGCCTTTCGATCCGTTCACACGTGTATGTGACGAGGGCTTGTCGTGACCGTGCATCTCGTCAATCCGAGCCATCTGTCGTTCGGCGTCGGCGTCATCACACCCCGCTGGTTGTTCGTGCTGGCGGGTGCGACCCCGGCGGGATACGGTCCGCCGCAGATCGTCGACGAGACGCTGGAACAGCTCGATCCGGAAAGCGTCCACGCCGGTGACATCGTCGGAATCGGCATCCACACGGGCAACGCGCTTCGCGGCTACGAGATCGGCACGCTCATGCGCGCGCGCGGCGCGACGGTCGTGTTCGGCGGCATACACGCCACGTTGTACCCGGAGGAAGCGCACCAGCTCGGTGGCGCGCACGCCGTCGTGCGCGGCGATGGCGATGTCGTCTGGCCTCTCGTGCTCGAGCACGCGGTGCACGGCACCCTGCAACGGACGTATGAGGGCGGGCGCGTCGAGGCAGACCAGTTCGTGCCGGCGCGATGGGATCTGTTGCCGCAGGACCGTTACATGTGGGGATCGGTGCAGACCGTGCGCGGCTGTCCCAAACATTGCTCGTTCTGCTCGGTGTGGCGCACCGACGGCCAGAAGCCGCGGCAGCGCGGGATCGACAGTGTCGTCGCGGAGATCGTCGATCTCCGGCGTCGTGGCTTCCGGTTCATCGCCCTGGCCGACGACAACTTCTATCCGGTGGCGTTGGCGGACCTGGCCATGGCGGAACGCCAGCGCAACGCGTCGAGGCTCGAACAGCTGAAGGCGCTGCGGGCCGAACGATTCGAGTTGATGGCCCGGCTGGCGCAGCTGCCGCGCGACATGGTGTTCTTCACGCAGATCACGATGGAAGCCGCGGAGGACGACGCGTTCCTCGATGCGATGCGCCGCGCGAACATCAAGGGCGCCCTCGTGGGCGTCGAGGCCGTGACGCCCGAGGGATTGAAGGACGTCTACAAGGGCTTCAACGAGGTCGGCGAGGCGCTGGTGCAGCGGCTCCGCAAGTTCCGCGAGCACGGGGTGTTCGTGCTCGGCTCGTTCATCTTCGGCCTGCCGAGCGACCGTGCGTCAACCTTCGACGCGACGGCGGATGTCGCCGAGCGTGCGGGCGTGGCGTTCGCGCAGTTCGTGATGCTGACGCCCTATCCCGGTACCGTCGACTTCGAGGCGTGGGAGAAGCGCGTTGGTGCGGATGCTGCACAGGTGGGCGGGATTCCGATCACGCGCCACTGGTTGATCCCGCAGGCACAGCGACCCAAGGTCTACGCGCCGCATCCCGTGATGACGCCCGGTGAGATCCGCCAGAGGACGCAGGCCGTGTGGGATCGGTTCTACAGCCTCCGACGCATCTGGGCCCGCTCCACCTGCACGCCGACCCTGCGCGCCCGCGTGACGTTCGTCCTGGTCTCGAAGCTCTATCGCCAGATGTACGCCAACACCGGCATCGCGACAGACAGCGCGCGCGTGTCCCGGGCGAACCGATGGGCGCGCCTGATCGCGCGACCCTGCCGTCGCCT
>CAYRAE010000718.1:0-1583 GCA_964422175.1 uncultured Luteitalea sp.
CACCACGCCCGCGCCGGGACGCTGCTCGGCCTCAATCGCGACCAGGTCCGCTACCGCGTCGAGAAGTTCGGCCTGGGCAAGGTCTCCGCGTAGGCCGCGGGTTTTCCCGCATTCGCGCGTGGACTTTTCCCACGCGCCTGCACAACGCTCGATGTTGACGCCGTTTTCCGCGCAGCCGTCAGCGGCACGGCTGTTGCTGCCCCCCGAGCCATGCCCGCAGGGAGGCTGGACGCTCGTGCCGCGCTGGCCGCTGGCCGAGACGCGCCAACCCGGATAGCATCGCCGCCAGTGACCGTCCCCTCACGCCCCGCGTGGTCGCGCGACACCGCCCTGCCCGTCCTGGGCCTCGCGCTGGCGATCGTCATCCTCGCCATCGACATCGAAGCCCCCGTCGGTACCGCGATCGGGATCCTGTACGTGGGCGTGATCCTCCTCGGCTTGTGGACTCCGTGGCGCGCCTATCCCCTTGTGGCCGCCTACGTGTCGTCGGCGCTCGTCGTGCTCGATCTGTACCTCTCATGGGACCCGCAGAACGCGCCAGGCGTGCTCGTCAACAGCCTCCTGCGGATCGCGGTCTTCGTCATCACCGCGCTCGTGGTACGCCGCTTCGTCACGGTGGAGCGGCAGGCGCAGGTCAGCCTGGAGCACCTGAGCGACTTCAAGCGTGCGCTCGATGCCGCGGCGATCGTGGCGATCACCGACGTGGGCGGCCGGATCACGTACGTCAACGACAAGTTCGTGGAGATTTCGGGCTACACCTCCGACGAACTGATCGGCCAGGACCACCGCATCATCAATTCGGGCCATCACCCGCCCGAGTTCATCCGCGATCTCTGGCGCACGATCGCCAACGGCCGCGTGTGGCACGGCGAGATCCGCAATCGCGCGAAGGACGGGCACTACTACTGGGTGGACACGACGATCGTGCCGTTCGTCACCGAAGCGGGGAAGCCGTACCAGTACATCGCCATCCGTGCCGACGTCACGGCGCGCAAGGCCGCCGAGGACTCGCTCACGCACCAGGCGGCACTGGCGCGCGTGGGGCAGATGGCCGCCGTACTCGCGCACGAGGTGCGTAACCCGCTCGCCGGCATCCGCGGGGCCATGCAGGTGCTCATCGGGCGCCGGTCAGCCGACGACCCCGAGCGGGGCGTGATGCAGGAGATCCTCGCGCGCACCGAGGCACTCAACGACCTGATCAGCGACCTGCTCGTGTTCGCGCGCCCGCGTCCGCCGCGCTTTGCCGACGTCGACCTCCTGCCCCTGATCGACGATGTGTTCGCGGCGGTGCGGCAGGATCCCGCAGGCGCCGAGATCGAGCTCGACGTGACGGGCCCCGCGCTGATGGTCCACTCGGACGCCGATCTGACGCGCGCGACGATCCTCAACCTCGTCCTCAACGCCGCACAGTCGCTCGCCGGCGAAGGGCGTATCACGGTGTCGCTGACGCCCACGGCCGACGGATTCGTGCAGGTGCAGGTCCGCGATACGGGCCCCGGCATTCCGCCGGACATCCGGGCGCAGATCTTCGAACCGTTCTTCACCACGAAGGCGCGCGGTGGCGGGCTCGGCCTACCCATCGC
>CAYRAE010000719.1:0-1580 GCA_964422175.1 uncultured Luteitalea sp.
GCCGCCCTGCCGCTGCGCGTCTACCCGCCGATGTTCAACCGCTACGGCGAGGGCCAGACGTTCGGCAGCCACGTCGACAACGCGATCCGTCATGCCGCCAGCGGTCCCCTGCGCACGGACCTCTCCGCCACGCTGTTCCTCACGCCCCCGGAGGAATATGACGGCGGCGAACTGATGGTCGAGGACACGTATGGCGTCCACGCCGTCAAGCTGCCAGCCGGTCACCTCGTGCTCTATCCGGCCACGAGCCTGCACCACGTGCGACCCGTCACCGCCGGCGCACGCATCTCCTCGTTCTTCTGGATCCAGAGCATGGTGCGCGACGACGGGCAGCGGACGCT
Source organism: uncultured Luteitalea sp. (assembly GCA_964422175.1). Taxonomy (GTDB): domain Bacteria; phylum Acidobacteriota; class Vicinamibacteria; order Vicinamibacterales; family Vicinamibacteraceae; genus Luteitalea. The sequence continues at coordinate 342 of CAYRAE010000719.1, forward strand.
GCTGTTCGACCTCGACACGGCGATCCAGCGCCTGTCGCAGGACGCTCCCGATCATCCGAGCTGCGTGCAGCTCACCGGCGTGTACCACAACCTCGTACGTCGATGGGCAGACCTGTAAGTTCCGGCGCACCCGATGCGCGCGACCCGCACGCACCGGCCGGGCTCGGAGAGCCGGCGCTACCCTCACCCGTCTGCGTCAGCCTCGACGACTACGAAGCGCTCGCACACGAGCACCTGCCGCACGGCGTGTGGAGCTACCTCGCCGGCGGCGGCGCCGACGAATACACGCTTCGCTGGAATCGCGAGGCCTTCGCCGCCGTGAAGCTGTCGGGACGCGTGCTCGCCGATCTGTCTGGCGCACACACCCGCCTCACGCTGTTCGGGCAACCATTCGAGTACCCGATTCTGCTCGCGCCTGTGGCGCACCAGACGCTGTTCCATCCGGACGGTGAACTCGAGACGTGCCGCGGTGCGTCGGCCATGCGGGCCGGGCAGATCGTGAGCATGCAGGCCAGCGTGCCCTTCGAAGCCATCGCACGAGGCGCGACGGTGTCGCCATGGTGCCAGGTGTATCCCCTGCGCGACGAGGGCGTCATGGAGACGATCCTCCACACGCTCGAAGCCTCCGGCTACACGGCGATCGTCGTCACGGCCGACGCAACGGTGAATGGTCTGCGCAATCGCGAGCAGCGATCGGGATTCGTGTGGCCGTCGCACGTCCGAGCGGTGAACCTGCCGGGAGGCGGCCTGCCGCAGCCCGACGTGTCGGCACCGCTGCCAGCCAGCCCGCTGTTCTCGGGGTTCCTCGACGAAGCGCCGACGTGGCAGACGCTGGGGCGCCTGATGAAGATGACGCGCCTGCCGGTGCTCCTGAAGGGCGTGATCGATCCCGAGGATGCCCGGCGCGCCGTGAGTGAAGGTGTGGCGGGCCTGGTCGTGTCCAACCACGGTGGACGCGTGCTGGATACGCTCCCCGCGAGCCTCGACGCGCTGCCGCGCGTGGTTGACGCGATCGACGATCGCGTGCCCGTGCTGCTCGATGGCGGCGTACGCCGCGGCACCGACGTGCTGAAGGCCCTCGCCTTCGGCGCGCGCGCGGTGCTCATCGGGCGCCCGTACATCTACGGCCTCGCGCTCAACGGCGCCGCCGGCGTGGCGCACGTGCTCGCCCTGCTCCGCGCGGAGCTCGAAGTGGCGATGACGCTCACCGGCTGCAGTTCCCTGACCCGCATCAGCCGC
>CAYRAE010000720.1:0-1580 GCA_964422175.1 uncultured Luteitalea sp.
GTGACGCCGACCTGCTTCAGGTACTTGCCCTTCTTGTCGGCGTACGAGACCTCGCACGGCTCGTCGCCCTGGAAGAAGAGCACCTGCGCGATGCCTTCGTTGGCGTAGATGCGCGCCGGCAGTGGCGTGGTGTTGCTGATCTCCAGCGTCACGTAGCCTTCCCACTCAGGCTCGAACGGCGTGACGTTGACGATGATGCCGCAGCGCGCGTAGGTGGACTTGCCGAGGCAGACCGTGAGGATGTCGCGCGGGATGCGGAAGTACTCGATGGTGCGCGCCAGCGCGAACGAGTTGGGCGGCACGATGCAGACATCGGTCTTGATGTCCACGAAGCTGCGGGGATCGAAGTGCTTCGGGTCGATCACCGTGTTGTTGATGTTGGTGAAGACCTTGAACTCGTCGGCCACGCGGATGTCGTAGCCGTACGACGACAACCCGTACGACACGACACCGTCGCGCACCTGGCGATCCTCGAACGGCTCGATCATGCCGTGCTCGAGCGCCATGCGGCGAATCCACTTGTCAGCTTTGATGGCCATGGGCGTGTGCTACCGGCGAAACAACGACAGGAGCAGCGTCAACACGACGCTGAGCACGAGACACGTGACGATGGGGAAATAGAACGTCCCGCGCCCGCGCTGGATCACGATGTCGCCGGGGAGCCGCCCGAGCGGCACCCCCAGCATCATCAGCGCCCCGATCCCAGCAACCACGAGACCGGCGAGGACGAGCGTGCGTCCCATCGCGACGTCCGCGCTACAGTTCGAGACCGCGGAAGAAGTACCCCAGCTCGAACGCCGCCGTGTCCGGCGCGTCGGAGCCATGAGTCGCGTTGTTGTCGATCGACGCGCCGAATTCCTTGCGCAGCGTGCCCTCTTCGGCGTTGGCCGGGTTGGTGGCCCCCATCAACGTGCGCCACTTCCTGATCGCGTCGGGCGCTTCGAGGCACAGCAGGACGCACGGTCCCGACGACATGAAGTCGGTGAGCCCGCCGAAGAACGGCCGCTCGCTGTGAACCGCGTAGAAGCCTTCGGCTTCACGCTTCGAGAGGTGCTGCAGCCGCATCGCGACAATGCGGAAGCCCTCCTGCTCGATGCGGGCGAGGATGCGGCCGATGACGCCAGCCTTCACGGCGTCGGGTTTGATGATCGCGAATGTACGTTCCATGTTTATCTGTGCCGCTCCATGATCTCGTCGAGCACGGCGCGCGGCGGGCGCGTGCGCGACTGCGGCAGCGTCGCCAGCGGCTCGTCGACGAGGTTCAGCATCGAGACGAAGTCCGTCGAATCGGGCTGGAGGTAGATGATGCCTGTGGCGAACTCGCCGCGGCGCACCGTCTGGTGCAGCGTGCGGATGGCCTCCAGCTTGTCGGTGGTGTCGTACGACGCTTCGAGTTTGCGCAGCACGAGCGTGGAGCCGTCGTGCATCCGCACGGGTGTGGCGCTGCCCTCCTCGTAGTCCACCGAGATGTCCTCGAAGAACGGCACGAAGCTGATTTCGTGGACCGGCTCGTCGTGGTCCTTCGCGTACGCGTAGCTCTTGGTCGATCCCTCGTGGTCGTTGAACGTGACGCACGGCGA
>CAYRAE010000721.1:0-1580 GCA_964422175.1 uncultured Luteitalea sp.
GCAGCGTCGGCATGCCCTCGACGCTGATGGCCCGGCGACCGAGGTGGAACCAGTGCCGCTGCGGGACGTCGCCGCGCGCGATCGCGATGAAACTCGCCAGCCGCGCCTCGGAGGCCAGCAGGTCGTAGAACGAGTTGTCGAGCACGCCCGGCCCTTCGGCATCGGCAAGCCGGTAGCCGATGGAGAACAGATGGCGGGTCTTGTCGTAGAGGAACCCGAAGCGCATCTCATCGGCAAGCCCGCGGCATCGGCGCGCCAGTTCCAGCAGGGCCTCGCTTCCGTCAGAGTCGACGCTTGATGTCGGACGGTCAGTCTCGTCAGGCGAGTGAGCGCTCACGCGCTCCAACGCGCGCCGCAGCGCCAGGGCCCACGCGACGATCGGTGGCGTCACGGCACTCGCCAGCACGGCATCGACGTCGGCCGTCCCGGCCGACACCAGCGCTTGCAGCGCGTCCGCAGCCACACGGTCCGTGCGCAGCGCGGCAAGGATCCGAGACGCGGCGGCCTCGAGGGTCTCCACGGTGGACGCGTCCTCGGCCGCCCAGATCCCGCTGCCCGACGTGATGTCGCGCACGACGGTGGCCGTATCGACGAGCCCGTCGATGAGACGTGCGTCGGGACGGGGATTCGCCGCGAGTGCCTCGAGCCCGGACGCCAGCGCGACCAACGACGCCACGAGATTGCCGCTGTCCACCGTCGAGACGTAGCGAGGCCACAACGGCGCGAGCGTCGACGTGTCGTACCAGTTGAGCAGGTGGCCCTCGTGCCGCTCGAGACGATCGCAGGTGTCGAGCGTATGACCGAGGCGTTCGACGAACTCGCGCGTGGTGATGTAGCCGAGATCACGCGCCGCCAGCGTCGCCAGCATGCCCATGCCGATGTTGGTCGGCGAGGTGCGTCGCGCCAGCATGGGCTGCGGCGTCTCCTGGAAGTTGTCGGGCGGCAGCCAGTGGTCGTCAGGTCCGACCAGCACCTCGAAGTAGTGCCATGTCCTGCGCGCCAGCCGTCTCACCTGGTCGCGTTCGTGCACCGTCAACGGACGGCGACGCTGTACACGGGGCTGACTGAGGAGATACGCGAACAGCGGTGCCGCGAACCATCCGAGCAGGAACGGCAAGGCGGCGATCCAGCCGCGTTGCGGCGACATCGCCACCGCCATCGCGATGAGGGCCGCGGCGATCGGGCTCGACGCCATCTGGAGGAGGAACAGCCGCAGCGCCGCCGCGCCGCGCACGCGGGTCGTCGCGGCCGCCACGCTCGACGCCGTCTCCCATTCGAGCAGTTGCCGATGCGTGATCGCCAGCCGGACCAGCGTGAGGATGATGGCCCGCACCATCTCCCAGGCGTGGAACGGCAGCAGCATCAACGAGAGCAGCGCCTGCACCGCCGCGGTCCGCGCGTCGTCGGCGAGCACCCGCAGGAACACCCCCACCGAGTACCCATGGAGCGGCGCCGCGACGACGCGCGCCAGCGTGAGCAGCGTGGCCGCGCCTGTCACGCCGAGCGCCATCAGCGTCCAGATGACCGGATGGCCCGGCAACACCGTCCAGCCCGCGACGAGCAACGCGAGCAGCGACGGC
>CAYRAE010000722.1:0-1577 GCA_964422175.1 uncultured Luteitalea sp.
GCGTGCCGCGCCACGCGGCGGTCGTGTAGTACTCGGGCGCACGATACCAGCGCACCCGCGCGTCCACGAGCAGGATCCGTCCGAGCTTGCCCGCCGCGATGCCGTCGCGCGCGGCGCGCAGCGCAGGCGTACAGCGGTCCTGGAAGAAGATGCCGAGTGACACGCCGGCACGCTCGACGGCCTCGATGGCCGTGTCCACGCGTTCGAGAGTCACGTCGAGCGGCTTCTCCGCGAGGACGTGACACCCGCGCGAGGCCGCCAGCGCGATCTCGTCGGCGTGGACGCCTGACGGCGATCCGATGCAGACCAGATCGAGTGGTGTCGCGTCGAGCAGTTCGGCGAGCGACGAGGCCGCGATGAGGCCGTTGCGCGCCGCGAGCGCGCCCACCTTGGCCGCGTTCGGCCCGCACACGCCGACGGGCTGCAGTCCCTCGACGCCCGTGACGGCCCTGATGTGCGTGTCGGTGATGTTTCCGCCCCCGGTGAACCCCACTCGCATGGTCACCGGCGACCTCGTGCCTGTGTCGTCACTGTCCCGGCGAGCATATGACAGGGGGTTGATCACCGGCAACCGGCAACGGGCAATCGGCAACCGGTCAGCACGACCGGGCACCTGTCGGCCGGGCTCGGAGAGCCGGCCCCACCGGTCAGGCCGACCAATAGTGGGGCCGGCCATCCGGCGATCAGGGGGTGGTTGCCGGGCGTTCGAAGACAGCGCCTTGTCGTTTCAACGTCGCCGACAGCGCGGCCGTGTCGATCGCCTGGACGGGGACGTCGGCGTCGATGGCCATCTTCGCCGCCACACCCGCCGCCTGACCGATGATCATGTATTGCGGCTCCATCCGGAGCGTGGAATACGCGACGTGGCTGGCCGAGAACGCCACTGGCACCAACAGGTTGGTGACCTCGTCGCGCCGCGGCAGCATCATGCGATACGGAATCTGGTAGGGCGTCACGGCGACCTGCATGTCGCCCTCGTTCTCCACCATCCCCTCGGCATTCACGATGCGCTGGATGTTGTGGGAGTCGCTGTTGTACGAGCCCATGCCGATGACGTCGGGCTTGGTGACATCGGTCTGGATGTCCTTCTGCGACACGACGAACTCTCCCACCATCCGTCGCGACTCGCGCACGTAGAGCTGATGCGGCCAGTGCCCCGTGTCGGCGAACTCGTCCTTGCAGAGCCCCCAGTCGGCCATCGCGGCGTGCAGCGCCGCGGGCACCTGCGGATCGTGCTGCAGGAAGTACAGGAAGCCCTGCACGTAGTCGACGTGGGCCTGCCAGATGCGGTCGCGCGTGGCATAGTCGCCGTCGGGATAGTCGTAGTTGCCGCCGATGTAGTCGGTGGAAAACGCGCCGTTGTTGTTCGTGTCCGTCTTGCCGTTGGGGATCGGGTCGGGCTTCATCACGTCCCACAGCGACCACGGCTGCTTCAGGCGCCCGCGCGGATCGCCCGTCTGCGCCTGCGCCTCCGGTGCGAGCGCGGCCTCCCGCTTGATCGCGTCCATCGCCGTCAGCATCTTCGCGAGCACCGCGTAGCGCGTCGGCGTGTACGCCGCGGGCTTCGGGAACGGCAC
>CAYRAE010000723.1:0-1564 GCA_964422175.1 uncultured Luteitalea sp.
CGAGCTCCTCGCGCGTGCAGAAGCAGCGGTAGGCCTTGCCACGCGCCAGCAACGCCTCGGCCTCCGCGCGATGCCGGGCGGCGAAGTCCGCCTGATGGAACGGCCCTTCGTCCCAGGTCACGCCAAGCCAAGTGAGCCCTTCGAGGATGACGCGCGTATGCTCGTCGGTGCTTCGCTCGCGGTCGGTATCCTCGATGCGAAGGACGAAGGTGCCGCCGGTGTGTCGCGCATAGAGCCAATTGAAGAGCGCGGTGCGGGCGCCGCCGACGTGGAGATAACCAGTCGGCGAAGGAGCGAATCGGACGCGAGGTGTCATGGGATTGGGGAACAGGGACGGAGTGGGAGGGATTCGAACCCTCGATAGGGGCTTTCGACCCTATAACGGTTTAGCAAACCGCCGCCTTCAGCCTCTCGGCCACCACTCCAACGTGTATGGTCCAACGTTTGTGGACAACAACTTAGCCCAGCTAGCGGGGATGCTCAACCCCTGCCGGCGCAGGTTCGGGCATGGAAGTATAGCCGGGGTCGGCGTCATCGGCCCATGGCGCCGGATGCGAAGGCGGCCGACCCCTTGCGACGTAGTCCATCTCCCCGACATCTATCTAGACTCTCAGCTGACCCACGACTTGTAAGGAGCTCGAACCAGTGACGACGACACGCCCCAAGTCACGAGGCATTCTCCTCGCGATCCTCCTGATCCTGGTGATCGCCGCCGCGTTCGTGCTCGTTCGCTCGAATCGCCAAGCCCCCGCTGACGCTGCCGTCCCGACCATGACGGGGACGGAAGTGCTGCGCCACGCCGCGGATAGCTTCGCGACGCTGCGCGGCTTGCAGTTCACGCTGACGTCGCAGCCCGTCGTTCCCGGCATGCAGTTCAGCGCCGTCAGCAAAGGCGAAGGAAGCGTCATCTGGCCTGATAAGCTCGTCTTCAGCGGCATCATGCAGAGTACGCCCACGATATCGGCCCCGGTCGTGCTCGTCATGTGTGGGCAGGATCGGTACATCGACCTGGCCGGCGACGGCATGTTCCTCCAGGTGCCAGGGCTTCCTGACGTCCATAGCCTCCTGTTCGGTTCGGACACCGGTCTCGTCGCCAGCGTGCTCAAGGGACTCGAGCAGGTGTCGACTCCCGAAGCCGCGAAGGTCGGCGACGTCGCGACGTGGCGCGTGACTGGCACCGTGTCGCCGGCGCTCCTGGCCAAACTTCCGGGGGCGGCCGACACGACCGCGTCAGGAACACCCCTTCGCGCCGAGTTGTGGATCGGCCAACAAGATTTCCGCCTCCGGCAAGCGACCCTGAACGGGCCGATGTTCAACGGCGACAACGCGCAATCGACCCGAACCTTCACCTTCTCCGGCTTCGATGAACGCCTGCCGCTCCGTGTGCCGCGCGGGCAGGTGCCGTGCGGTGCGCAGTCGTGACCAGTAGTCGAGCGGCGGTAGGCCGGGCCGAGCGAGGCAGCGACGCGGTCGTACCGGTTGAGGATCCAGCGCGTCGCACGCCAATGTTCCAGATCCTCACGCTGGCGGCGATCGTCTTTCTCACGGCGCTCGACCAGACGGT
>CAYRAE010000724.1:0-1559 GCA_964422175.1 uncultured Luteitalea sp.
TGATGACGTCGCTCCTGCGCGGCGTGGTCCAGCACGGCACCGCGGCGCGCGCCAATGCGCTCGGCTGGCCACTCGGCGGCAAGACAGGCACGACCGACGACTTCACGGATGCGTGGTTCATCGGCTTCGATCCCGACATCACGATCGGCGTCTGGGTGGGGTTCGACACGCGACGCCCCATCGGTCAGGGCCAGACCGGCTCGGTGGCCGCCCTGCCCATCTGGATGGACGTGATGTCGCACTGGATCGAGCGCCAGCGCAAGGCCGGCAAGGACGTCCCCGAGTTCCCCGCCCCCGGCAACATCGTCTTCACGACGAACGAAGCCGGCCAGCGCGAGGCCTTCATCGCCGGCACCGAACCCGGCGCCGAAATCCGTTAGACGCTGTGGGGTTGTAGGGGGCGACGCACGCGTCGCCCCTACGCGTCGTCGTCGACTGTCGGGACGCCCAATGTGCCTGACGACTTGGCCATCAGATAGGTCTTGATGAAGCTGTCGATGTCGCCGTCGAGGACGTTGGTGACGTCGCCTTCCTGGTACTTGGTGCGATGGTCCTTGACCATCTGGTACGGGTGCAGCACGTAGCTGCGGATCTGGCTGCCGAACGCGATCTCCTTCTTCTCGCCGCCGAGGCGATCGAGCTCGGCCTGCTGTTCCTTCAACTTCATGTCGTAGAGCCGCGACCGCAGCACCTTCATCGCGACGTCCTTGTTCTTGTGCTGCGACCGCTCGTTCTGACACGACACGACGATGCCGGTCGGGAGGTGCGTGATGCGGACGGCGGAATCGGTGACGTTGACGTGCTGGCCGCCCGCACCGCTCGATCGATACGTATCGATGCGGAGATCCTTGTCGTCGATCACGATGTCCACATCGTCAGGCAGTTCGGGCCAGACGTGGAGCGACGCGAACGACGTGTGCCGCCGCGCCGCCTGATCGAACGGCGAGATGCGCACCAGCCGGTGGACGCCGGCTTCTGCCGCGAGCAGGCCATACGCGAACTCGCCGGTGATCGTCAGCGTGGCGCTCTTGATGCCGGCCTCGTCGCCGGGCTGCGCCTCGAGCAGCTCGCGCTTGAAGCCGCGGCGCTCCGCCCAGCGCAGGTACATGCGCAGGATCATCTCGGCCCAGTCCTGCGATTCGGTGCCGCCCGCGCCAGGATGGACGGTGATGATGGCGTTCTTGACGTCGTGCTCGCCGCCGAGCATCTTCTTGACCTCGCCGGCCTCGACCGCCGTCTCCAGTTCGTCGAGTCCGCGCGCGAGGTCGGCACCGACGTCTTCGCCCGCGTCCAGCCACTCGCGCAGGACCGCGAGATCCTCCGTCCGTTGACGGAGCGACTTCAGCAGCGTGACGTCCTCGTCAAGCCGGCGCCGGCGTTGCAGCACCTTCTGCGCCTCGGCCTGGTTGTTCCAGAAATCCGGCGCACTGGCCTGCGCCTCTATGCGTGCGAGTTCCTGCTCCGGTCGAGCGGCGTCAAAGATACCTCCCGAGTTCCGCTGCACGCTGCTGCAGATCGTCCAGCCGCTTGTACGCCTCTTCCTTCACGAATGCCACAGG
>CAYRAE010000725.1:0-1315 GCA_964422175.1 uncultured Luteitalea sp.
GAATGCCGCGATGCCGGGAATGCCGGGAATGCCGAATGTCGTAGGCCTCGGGTCATCGACCATCGCCTTCAGAAGGTAGGGCCGGCTCTCCGAGCCCGGCCTTTCCGGTTGCCGGTTGCCGGGTTTCCGGTTGCCGGTTGCCGGTTGCCGGTTGCCGCTCTCTATCCCCCCTTGGTATGCATCTCCACGTGTGGGTCGAGGCGCGCATCGGCGCGACGGATGAAGGCCGTGCGTGACGAGAGGGCCATGCGGGCTTCGGCGCCGCGGTCGGTACGCTGCTGCCAGGCGTTGGCGATGAGCGCGCCGAGGTCCGTGTCCGACGCGCCGTCGCGCAGCGGCGTTCCGATGTCGAGTCCCTGCGTCGCGTAGAGGCAGGAGAAGAGGTGTCCATCGGCCGTCAGGCGCAGGCGGTCGCACGTCTCGCAGAACGGCCTCGTCGTCGACGCGATGATGCCGAATGTCTGGCCCGATCGCAGCCTGTAGCGTGACGCGGGTGCCGGACCGTCTGGCGGTAACGACTCGATCTCGCCGAAAGCGGCACGCACGCGCGTGAGGATCTCGGTATGCGAGACGACGGCCGCCGGTGACCAGTGCGTGGCGCCGGGCACGTCCATGTACTCGATGAGGCGCATCTCGGCACCGATCGATGCGGCGTAGGCGAGCAGCGCTTCCAGTTCATCGTCGTTCACGCCGCGCATGAGTACGGTGTCGATCTTGATCGAGCCGAACGTGGCCGACGCGGCGGCGATGCCGTCGAGCACGGCGGAGAGATGGTCGCGCCGCGTGAGCGCTTCGAACCTGTCGCGACGCAGCGTATCGAGGCTGACGGTGAGGCGGTGGAGACCGGCATCGCGCAGATGTTGGACGTGTGACGCGAGGAGCACGCCGTTAGTGGTCATCGCGAGGTCGTCGAGCGGCGTCAGCGTCGCCAGCGAGGCGACGAGTTCGCTCACGTGCGCGCGCAGCAGCGGCTCGCCCCCCGTCAATCGCACGCGCCGCACGCCGAGCCCGAGGCACACCCGCGTGATCCGCGTCAGTTCCTCGAACGTGAGCAGCGTGGCCTTCGGCAGCCAGACATAGTCGGCTTCCGGCATGCAGTACGCACACCGCAGGTTGCAGCGGTCGGTGACCGAGATGCGCAGGTGGCCCAGCGGACGCCGCCACCGATCGAGGAGCACGCAGGCGATTGTACTTCCTGCCTCTCGTGCGGCCCTCTCCTCTGTCCTTTCGTCCCTTCGTCCTTTCGCCGTAAGCCGTAAGCCGTAAGCCGTAAGCCGTGAGCCGTGAGCCGTGAGCCGCTGGCCCTGCAAAAATG
>CAYRAE010000725.1:1325-1558 GCA_964422175.1 uncultured Luteitalea sp.
CAGGCTTCGACGCACGAGACGCCGGAAGCGGAAGCGCAGGAAATTGCGAAAGGGACGGCTGATGGGTCAGGCCACGCGTTCGAGTACGCCGGTGGGACGTGGCGTGGCGGCGTCGAACGTGGCGGCGATTTCGTCGTGCTGGCTCGCATCGAGGCCGTCGATCTCCGCATCGGGTGACACGCGCATCGGCCAGGCCGTGTCGACGATCCGGTAGAGCAGCCACGAGCCCACGA
>CAYRAE010000726.1:0-1555 GCA_964422175.1 uncultured Luteitalea sp.
ATCCGACGGACCTTGCTCATACGAAGACTTCAATCCTCTGGGGAAGACAGGATGTGCCGTGCTCGCGCACGGGTCGAACTGATGAAGTATAAAGCAAACCCGCCGCTGGTCAGACCTGCTCGAGGACGGAGGACGAAGGAAGCGAGGAAGAAAGGGAGTGAGGAAGTGAAGGTCGGACGGCAGGAGAGGGCCGGACTGTGTGCTACACTCACCGTTCGTTCGTCACGCGCAAGGCGCGGCTGATGGACGCGCGCTTCGGTCCGACAGGGCCAGCGTCGGGAGTGGGCGGCTAGCTCAGCTGGGAGAGCGCCGCGTTCGCAACGCGGAGGTCGGGAGTTCGAGCCTCCTGCCGTCCACCATCAAAGTCACACAAAATCAATCAGTTACAGAGAGCCGCCTAGCGCGGCTCTTGTGGTCTGCGCGCCCAGTGGTGCACTGGTGGTGCACTTCGCCAGCTCCCGCCCACGCAGGCCGACGCACTGGTGATTGAGGCGCAGGCGAAGCGCCGGCTGGCCGACGAGTACGACGCGGCGCAGGAGCGAGGCGAAGTGGCGAAGGGTTCCGTTCGAACAGACATCGTTTCAAGCGAAAACGATGTTCGGCCTGCCACCGCTGCCGACCTCGGCCTGAACCGCAGCACCATCTACGACGCGCGCGATCGTGGCGTACGCGAGCGCGTAGACGCCTTCCGGGCTGGTCTCGGGTCGGGCGCACGGCTGATCGCTCGCCTGTGACGCCCGCAGGCCGCTGGATCGTGTAACTCTTACACGCTGTCACCCGGGCCGGACGGAAAACTCTGACGGCCTCTCCGCTGACAGCCGCGGTTGGCCTCTGGCGCGTCTGAAAGGCCTTTCAAAAGTTTCGTCAGCGGCCGGTGCCCGTGGCCGGGAAGAACTCGAACCGCCGCGGGGCGTCTGGCCGGCGCGTCAACCGCTCCCACTTCGTCTCGATATGCGGCGCCTGTGGCCGCTCAACCGCCCGTCCCGGTGCCGTCAGCCCGAACCGGGCCATCAGTGATTCGACCCGCTGGCCCAGCTGCCGGGCGTGCGTCGTCAACGGATGCGCCCGGCTGCCGGTCTCGGTCACGATGGTTAAGCCCTCGGCGTCGAGCACGCGCCAGGCGTCCTCCAAGCGCACGATCGTTTGCACCAGCAACGTGAAGCCGGCCACGGTCTCGGGCACGAGCGTCTGCAAGGCCTCCGCGGCGGGCGCCAGACGCTGCCAGACGACGCGTTCGGCATCAGTGAGGGTCGCGGGCGCGGGGACGGCCTCAGGAGGCGTCGGGAGGCGCGGAGCAGCCTTCGGACGGCGGCCAGCCGTGGGGCGAGGACTGTGGGCAGGCATGTCAGGGTCTCCTTACGAATTCTCGAATTTGCCGCGCGTGTGTATTCGCCTCCAACCGCGGTTGTCAGGCCGACCGTCTCTAGACTTTTCTGTCCCCTCTTGGCTACGCGGCCGGTCGCCCGACGCCAACCGGTACGGGAACCGAAAGGGTGACCCGCCAGCTCGGGGCCGCGCGATGCGCACGGGCGTGACTGGCGAGTCGGGAACCGGG
>CAYRAE010000727.1:0-1555 GCA_964422175.1 uncultured Luteitalea sp.
CGAGAGAGGCAGACAGCCGATCCGTCTCCGCCTCGCTCATGTGGTGCTCGAGGCGTTCGGCCATCCCGTGCACGGCGGTCACCGGCAGGCGCGCCTCGTCGGCGAGGTAGCGCTCGAGCAGACGGTGTGCGCGGATGAGATGTCGCGCCCGCTGCTCGCCGTCGGCCGTCAGGCGATGCGTCCCGCCCTCCATGGTCGCGAGACCAGAAAGACGCAAGCGTTCGAGCACGCGAAGGACGGCGCGATCGCCGAGGCGCAGCGTGCCCTTGAGCGAGGCCAACGTGCCAGCGCGTCCGGCGTGAGCTTCCTTGAGGAGGTGCTTGAGGGCGTTGTCGCCGTGCTCCTGCTCGCGCCTGACGCTCCTGCGGCGCAGGCGCGCGAGCATGCCGTGTGTCGGCCACCCGATGAGCAGCGCGAGCGCGACGCCGACGCATGTCCACCAGGCGCTCATCGCGGCCTCCTCCGCGGCGTGTCGCCGCGCCAGCCATGCCGCTCGACAGTTGGCACCAGCAGGGTCGCGATGATATGGAAGAGGGACATCGGATGTGCCATTCGCGTTTTTGACGCTTCAAAAATGAATCCTTTAGCCGTCGAAGTCAAGGCCAGCTCGTCTGCAAGTCGGCGGTTCAGCGATGGTTGCGAGGTTCGCTCCGGCAGTGCCGGACGTTTTCCTGTCAGAGCCGGTCGTGTGACGCTGGCCATCCTCGTGCCATGAGCGCGCAACGCACTCGACTCCTCGAACTGGCTGCTTCCGTTGCCGACGGCACGGTGGACATCGACTGGCAGCAGCTCGACGCCTCGGTCCAGGACGAGGAGGATCGGCAGCTCCTCGAGGATCTGCGCGTCCTGGCTGGCGTCGTGGAGCTGCATCGCTCTGAGCCCTCTTCCGCGTCAGTGCTCACCGACTCACGGACGGCGCGTGGGCGTGTGGTCGGCAGGATCGGGCCAGTGCTCACCGACACCGATACGCCGACAGTGGAAGAGCGCGTGCTGCCGCCGCCGTCCTCGTCTCCGATGGGACGGTGGGGCCATCTCGACCTGATCGAGCAGATTGGACAGGGCTCGTTCGGCAACGTGTATCGCGCCCGCGATACGCGTCTGGACCGCGACGTGGCGCTCAAGCTGCTGCGCAAGGGGCGGCAGACGGCCGAACTCGCCGAGAAGGTCCTGCACGAAGGGCGTATCCTCGCGCGTGTCCGTCATCGCAACGTCGTCACGGTGTTCGGCGTGGAGGAGCAGGAGGGGCGAATCGGCCTGTGGATGGAGTACATCCGGGGGCGGACGCTCGAGCAGCTCCTGCGGTCGACAGGCCCCTTCGGCGCGCGCGAAGCCGCGCTGATCGGGCAGGAGTTGTGCCGGGCGCTGGCGGCGGTGCACAAGGCCGGCCTCGTGCATCGCGACATCAAGGCGCAGAACGTGATGCGCGAAGAGGGCGGCCGTCTCGTGCTGATGGATTTCGGCGCGGGGCAGTACGTGCAGGCCGGCGGGACGGCGCCGACCGGGCGGCTCACGGGCACGCCGTTGTATCTCGCCCCTGAACTGCTGCGCGGTGGCG
>CAYRAE010000728.1:0-1549 GCA_964422175.1 uncultured Luteitalea sp.
ACGCAGTTGCCGGCGGCCAGCGCGGGTGCCAGCTTCCAGCACGCCATCAGCAGCGGGAAGTTCCACGGGATGATCTGCCCGACGACGCCGAGCGGTTCGTGGAAGTGGTACGCCACGGTGTCGTGGTCGATTTCGGAGATGCTGCCCTCCTGCCCACGCAGGACACCGGCGAAGTAGCGGAAGTGGTCGATGGCGAGCGGCACGTCGGCGGCCGTGGTCTCGCGGATCGGCTTGCCGTTGTCCCAGGTCTCGGCCAGCGCGAGCCGGTCCAGGTTCTGCTCCATCCGATCGGCGATGCGGTTGAGGATGAGCGACCGCTCCGCCAGGGACGTGCGGCCCCACGCGGCCCTGGCCTGGTGCGCGGCGTCGAGCGCGGCGTCGATGTCGGACGCATCGGACCTGGCGATCTCGGTCATCGCCTGCCCGGTGACAGGCGTGACATTCTCGAAGTACCTGCCCGCATTCGGGGCCACCCACGTGCCCCCGATGAAGTTGTCGTAGCGCGTGGCGAACGGCGTCTGTGCCGTACGCGGAGATTGCGCCTTGCTCATCACGGCCATCGGTCCCTCCAGGGAAGATCTGGATGTCACAACATCACGGCGAACACGAACGCCGCTACTACCATACTCCGCGAGGGATGATGTGTGTCATCGCCCCGTGCTGCGACACTGTCGCTTCGGGTCGCTCCAGGCTTGCGCCAGCACAACGACACCGGTCGTGGGAGTCGGCACAGTAGGCGAGAACGTCATGCCCAACTTCATCGATCCCGCATCCGCCTTCGTCCTCGCCGATCTCGTCACGCTCACGCCGCACGGCATCGCCAGCCGCGTGATCGCCAAGAACGGCGGCGGCACCGTCACGCTGTTCGCCTTCGACGCCGGTCAGGCGCTCAGCGAGCACACCGCGCCCTTCGACGCGCTCGTCGTCGTGCTCGACGGCACGTTCGTGCTGACGATTGGCGGTGCGCCTGTCGAGGCGACCGCCGGGATGGTCGTGCGAATGCCCGCGGGCGTGCCGCACGCCGTCGACGCGACGGAGCCGTCGCGCATGCTGCTCGTGATGTTGCGGGAACGGCCTGCATGAACCGGCAGGCGCTCACGCCCTCGTCGGCGTTGCCCCTGGCGTATTTCGCCTGGGCGCACGCCGGCCTGGCGCTGGCGCTTCTCGTGCTGGTGCTCGATCCGGCGCTGCCAGGCGGCTACTTCCTGCACCCGCGCATGGTGGCGGTCGTTCACCTGGTGACGATTGCCTGGATCACGGGCTCGATCCTCGGCGCGTTCTACATCGTCGCGCCGCTGGCGCTGGGAATGCCTCTGCCGGTGCGATGGCCGGACTGGCTGATGTTCGTCGCGTTCCTCGTCGGATCGAGCGGGATGGTGACGCACGTCTGGATCGGGCAGTACGCGGCGATGGCGTGGGCCGGCCCGCTCGTCCTCCTGGCCGTGGTCTGGCCGGGCGTCCGCTCGCTGCTCGTCATGCGCCGCGCGACGGCGCCGTGGCCCGTCCTGCTGCACGTGGCGCTCGCGTTCCTGAACTTCACGATCGCGGC
>CAYRAE010000729.1:0-1547 GCA_964422175.1 uncultured Luteitalea sp.
AGATCGCGCGCCTGCGCGAGCTGCTCTTCGAGCGACTTCAGCGATCGATAGGCGTCCACCAGTTCCTGCAGGTCCGACAGGGTCTTGGTGTGCGTCCTGTACGCCTGCGCGTCGGCCTGCACCGCCGGGTCGGCGATGAGGCCCATCAGGTAGTTGTATTGCGCCTCGACGGACGCGAGCTTGTCCAGCATCGAAAGGTCCGAATCTTCTCACCCACCGGACACCGGCGGGAGGAACGCCACAGCGTCTCCCTCACCGACGGCGGTGGTCATGCGCGCGTGCCGCGCGTTGACGGCACACGACAGGCTGTTGACGTATGGAGCGAGCGCCGGCCATTCAGCCACCATGGCCTGCCACACATCCGCGACGGCGGCCGGCGACGACACGTGGCGGACCACCTCGGGCGCTCCAACCACGTCGCGCAGCCGGGCGAACACCAGCACCGTCACCGACATGCGCGAGTCCAGGCGTCGGCCAGCGGGCCGGGATCGTCGGGATCCACGACGGCGCCATCGACCCACGATGCGCCATCCTCGAAGTGCTCGCGCTTCCAGATCGGCGCGATCTGCTTCACGCGCTCGATCGCGAATCGCGACGCGCCGTAGGCGTCGGCGCGATGCGCGGCGGCCGTGGCAATCACGATCGACGCCTCACCCACGGCGAGCGTTCCGATGCGATGGTGCAGGCAGAGCGCGATGCCGGGCACCCGATCCTCAGCTTCCCGCGCGATCCGCTCGAACGACGCGATGGCAAGGGGCGTATACGCTTCGTACGTCAGGGCCGTCACGCGACGTCCCTGGTGCCGTCCGCGGACCGTGCCCACGAAGACCACGATCGCCCCCGGACCTTCCGCATCGATGTCTTCGGCCCGCGTGGCGTGACGAGCCTGCGCGAACGCCGAGATGCCGGCTGCGTCGAGCGGATCGGCAGTGATCGCAAAGGACGTCAACGATTCAGTATAGCCAGTAATGATTCACGGGGCCGGCGCCCTTGCCGAGCGCGGGTGCCTCGCGGATCGCGCCGTCGAGATACGCGCGCGAGAGTCGGAACGCCTCCGGCACCGTGTGGCCTCGCGCGAGATGCGCGGCGATGGCGGCGGCGAAGGTGCAGCCCGTGCCGTGCGTGTGGCGCGTGGCATGTCGTGGGCCGCGGGCCTCGTGGAAGTCATGGCCGTCGAACAGGATGTCGACCACATCCGGCGTGTCGAGGTGACCGCCCTTGACGATCACCGCATCCGGACCTAGGGCGTGCAGCGCCCGTGCCGCGGCGCGTGCGTCGGCCTCGGTACGCACGGCCCTCCCGACGATGGCTTCGGCCTCCGGCGCGTTCGGCGTGAGCACCGTGGCTAGCGGCAGGAGATCCTGCACGAGCGCCGCGACGGCGTCTTCGGCCAGCAACCTGTCGCGACTCTTGGCAATCATCACGGGATCCACGACGAGCGGTCCTGCACGGCGTTGACCGAGCACGCCGGCCACCGCACGGACCACGTCGGCCGTGCCGAGCATGCCCGTCTTGATGGCATCGGCGCCGATGTCGTCGAGGACGGC
>CAYRAE010000730.1:0-1542 GCA_964422175.1 uncultured Luteitalea sp.
GACACCGTTCCCGAACGGGCCATCGTCCAGGCGTACGGCGGGCGGACGGCGATCGTCGGCGATCCGAAGGACCACTCCACGCGCGACATCGTGGCGCGGCTGCGGTGAGGCGAGGCCATGCCGCTCGCTGAGTCCTTCCTCATCGTGCGCCTGGGTGCGCTCGGCGACGTGATTCACGCCATCCCCGTCGTCGCCGCGCTGCGCGCCGCGTTTCCGGCCGCGCGGATCGGCTGGCTCGTGCACCAGCGCTTCGTGCCGCTGCTCCAGTGCGTGGAGGGCCTCGACCGCATCCACGCGATGGATCGTCGATCGAGCGCGCGCGTCATCCGCGAGGTGCGTCGGGCGCGGTATGCGGTGTGTCTCGATCTGCAGGGCCTCCTCAAGTCGGCGGCCCTCGCGCGGGTGAGCGGTGCGCCACGCGTGATCGGGTTCTCTCGCGCGCTGCTGCGCGAACCCGCGGCAGGTCTCGCGTACACGGAAACCGGTGGTGACGGGAGCGGGCACGTGATCGACAAGAACCTGTCGGTGCTCGGCCTGCTGGGCGTCGACACGCGGACGCGTGCTTTCCCGCTGCGCGTGCCCGACACGCCTGTCGTGCCCTGTACGCGCGAGATCCTCGGCGTGGGGCCGTCGGAGCCGTTCGCGCTCCTCAATCCCGGTGCGGCGTGGCCGAACAAGCGATGGCCCGCCGAACGATTCGGCACGGCGGCGCGACTGCTCCGCGATCGACTCGGCCTGCGCAGCGCGGTGTTGTGGGGGCCTGACGAGGCGACGCTCGCGGCGCAGGTGGCGCGGACGTCCGATGCCGCGGCGCGCATGGCGCCGCAGACGACGATGGTGGAGATGCTGGCGTTGGCGCGCGCGTCGCGCGTGGTGGTGTCGGGAGACACGGGTCCCCTGCACCTGGCGGCGGCCGTGGGGACGCCGGTCGTGGGGGTGTACGGCCCGACGCCTCCCGGCCGCAACGGTCCGTGGGATCCGCGTGACGAAGTCGTGTCCGCGCACGACGCGTGTCGCTGCGCGTTCAAGCGGCAGTGCACATCCGACGTCTGGTGTCTCGACGGGGTGTCGGCAGACATCGTGGCCGACGCCGTGGTGCGTCGCGTGGAGGCGGCGTGACTGCGGCGTCACCCGCGCCATCGTCGCCGCGTGCCGGCCTTGCGCGGTGGCGCGTGCCTCTGGGGTTCGCGTTCGCGGGGCTCGTGCTGTGGCTCGCGCGTCCCACGTCGCAGAGCCTCCAGGTGGGACTGTCGATTGCCCTGATCGGGCAGATGATGCGGATCTGGGCCGCCGGTCATCTGGAGAAGAGTCGCGAGGTCACCTCGTCGGGCCCGTACCGCTTCACGCGGCACCCGCTCTACCTTGGCTCGACGCTGATGGGGATCGGCCTTGCCGTGGCCGCCCGCCACTGGCTGGTGGCGGTGGTGATCCTGGGTTACCTGGGGACGACGTTGTGGCTGGCGATTCGCACCGAGGAGGCGTATCTCCGGGCGACGTTCGGCGATGCGTACGACAGATACGCCGGTGGAGCGTTACCGGCGG
>CAYRAE010000731.1:0-1542 GCA_964422175.1 uncultured Luteitalea sp.
GCGTCCTGGCCCTTCTTGCGGACGCGCAGCTTGACGCCTTCCTGCTCCAGTTCGAACTCGGAGAGTTCGTGTTCACGGACCAGGTCGAGGATCTGCTTGATTTCGTCGAGTGTCATTGTCAGTGTGCGGTAGGCCAGCCGAGGGGCACGTCGGTGATTCGTTGGTGGCCGTCCCCGGTCACCACCACATCGTCCTCGATGCGGATGCCCGCACGGCCTGTCACGTACGCCCCCGGTTCGATGGTGCACACCACGCCAGCCTCGAGGGAGGGCTGGGCGGCGTCGTCCGGCCGGGGTCGTGCGAGTCGTGGCGCCTCGTGTACGTCGAGACCGAGCCCATGCCCCGTGCCGTGTCCGAATGTCTCCCCCAGGCCTGCTGCATCCAGCACGTCCCTGGCGGCTGTGTCCACGTCGCCCGGATCCGCACCCGGACGAACGGCAGTGCACCCGGCCACCTGCGCCGCAAGCACCGCCTGATACTGGCGGTCCACCTCCGGCGAGGGGGTTCCCAGACAGACGGTCCGGGTCAGGTCGACGCAGTATCCGCCGTAGACCCCACCGAAGTCCAGTACCACCACCTCATCCGTACAGAGGCGACGGTCGGTCGGCCGGGCGTGCGGGAGCGCGCTCCGGGGCCCGCTCGCGACGATGGTGTCGAAGGCCGCGCGCGAGAAACCGGCGGCCCTGACGCGTGCATCGATCTCGGCGGCCACGTCGAGTTCGGAGCGGCCGGGACGCGCGACGCCGTCTCGGAGGATGCCCCGGGCCGCGTCGCTCAAGCGGCGTCCGGCCTCGCGGAGAATCGCGAGTTCGGCGGCATCCTTGACGCGGCGAAGCCCCTCGATGAGGTCGAGCGGCGTGTCGACGAGCGTGCCGTGCCACTCGGCTGCGGCCAGTTCGCGCTCGAGGAGACGGGCGTCGTGCAGCGACACGACGCGACTCTCCAGCACGAGCGCGCGCACACCGTCACCCACGCATCGGTCCGCCAGCCAGGCGGACGGCCGGATGGCCGACGTGTGCACGGGGATCACCAGATCGCGGCCCACCTCGTCGGCGCGAACACCGGCGGCCGCTTCATAACGCGGGTCCACCAGTACGTGAAGCCGGCCATCGGCCGTCAGCAGACCCGCGCCGGCTGTCGCCTCGAGGCCGCAGAGATAGCGCAGATTGGTGAGGTGCGAGATGTACAGGGCGTCGGCCCCGGCGTCCTGCACCGCCGCCGACGCCCGCGCAAGGCGGGCCCGGTAGTCGAACGGGGGCAGTGAAGCGGCTGGCACGGGCGGCGCCAGTGTCGCACGACCCGGCAGAGCCCGCGACGAAATCGCGACTGGGCCGCGCGGGCCTGTCGGTCCTCATCAACGCACGTAGGGGCGACGCATGCGTCGCTCCTACACATCACAGGGGATGCGGCTCATGTGTACGGGCGGCCGGTAGGGCCGGCTCTCTGAGCCCGGCCCGTCATTCGACATTGGTCATCCGGCATTCACTGCGTCACTGCTCGTTGTGGAACAGGGCGGCGCGGCGGGCGCGGACCGAGTCCAGC
>CAYRAE010000732.1:0-1533 GCA_964422175.1 uncultured Luteitalea sp.
CCCGTCAACAGGAAGTACGCCACGCATCCCAGCGTGTAGAGATCGGCGCGGCCGTCGATCCGCTCCTCCCCCATCGCGATCTCGGGAGCGATGTACCCCGGCGTGCCCGCCGACACGCCGTCGACGGTGAGGTGCGTGAGGTCCTCGACCTGCGTCGGCTTCACGAGGCCGAAGTCGAGCACCTTCACGAAATCGTGCTGCAGGGCCACCTTGCACGCCATGATGTTCGACGGCTTGAGGTCGCGATGCACGAGGCCTCGAGCGTGCGCCTCTTCGAGCGACAGGCATACCTGGCGCATCAGGTGAATCACCCGCGATCCCGGCTGCGGACCGAAGACCTGCACGAGCTTCTGCAGGCTGACGCCGTCGAGCAACTCCATCACGAAGTAGAAGTGCCCGTCACGCGACGTCCCGAAGTCGTACAGGTAGACCGTGTGTGGGCTCTGCAGATCCGCCGTGACGCGCGCTTCGCGCTCGAAGCGCCGCATGGCCACGTCGGCCTGCCGCGCCGACGCGTCGTGCATCAGCTCGGGCCTGATGATCTTGATCGCGGCTTCGCGCGCGAGCATCTTGTGACGCGCACGCCACACTTCACCCATCCCCCCGCGCCCGATGAGCGACTCGAGGTGGTAGCTGCCGAGATCCTGTGCCTTCTGCGCGGCGACCTCCATGCCGTGGACGCGCCGGGCGATGAAGTACGCCCAGAGCGCGGCCGCGTACGGCATCACCAGCCACGCCAGCAGTCTGTTGATCGGCAGCGGCCGCAGGTCCAGTCGGCTCTGGTTGATGACATACGCCACCGGCCACATCGTGGCCGCGACGAGCGCGACACACAGGGTGACCGCCGGTCTGTTCGGCACGAGCAGGCCGACGATGATGATCCAGGCGGCCAGATTGGAGCCGCCCCGCACGAACGCCGTCGAATCGAACGGCACCGTGGTTTCGATCGTGGCGATCGAGAAGGCCACCACGACCTCGAAGACCATCCCCAGCCGCAGGATCGTGAGGGCCGGAACGACGCGATAGTGCTGGAGCGCGATGATCCCTGCCGCAAGCAGCACGTTGGCCAACAGCGCCAGTGCGTTCACGGGGTCCCGCTGGATCACGACCGCCTCCGGCTGCAGCGCGCGCTGGAGGATGTACGACAGCACTGTCGTCACCGCCGCCATGAGCGACACCCAGCCGAGCCGTCGCGATGCCTGATCGACAAGGCGTGGCGACAGCGGTGCGGTGGTGTCGTCGGGACGGGTCGTCACCTGTCCCGGCGTGGGGCGAACGCGATCCTGCATCGTGGATGTCGGCGCCTTGGCAAGTGAACACTTGCGCGCCGTTGAGACATACGTACGTAACGAGACCGGAGTTCGACCAACGGTGACGCGCCCGGCCCCCATCCAGCCACAACGTCTGCCGGACCGCCCGCGAACAGCGCGGACGGCCGGGCACGCTCTCGTCAGCGACCGCCGAGGTACTTGCCCATCATGCCGGCCAGATCGTCCATGACCGAGCCGTCGCCATCGGCGTCGAGCATCGGCG
>CAYRAE010000733.1:0-1531 GCA_964422175.1 uncultured Luteitalea sp.
GAGATTCGCGCGCAGGCCGCGCGCCTCGTGGGCGACGTGAAGTACGCGGCGGCCGCCGAGCAACTGCTCCCGCTGCTGGCCGACGCGAGCCCGCGCGTCAGGTTCTTCGCGACGGAAGCCGCGGGACGGCTGGCGTACCGCCCGGCCGTGCCAGGCATCATCGCGATGCTGGCCGCCGACGATGGGCGCGACCAGTGGCTGCATCACACGGGCGCTGGCGCGCTGGCGACGATCGGCGACGGCGACGGGCTCGTCGCGCTCTCGTCGCACGCCTCGCGCGGCGTACGCAGCGCCGCCGTCGTGGCCCTGCGCCGGATGCGTCACCCCGGTGTCGCGCGCTTCCTCGCAGACACTGACGCGGCGATCGTCACCGACGCGGCACGCGCGATCAATGACGATGGTGGCATCGCCGGGGCGATCCCTGAACTGGCGGCGCTGCTCGATCGTGCGCCGGTCACCAACGAACCGCTCGTCCGTCGTGCCATCAACGCCAACTTCAGGGTCGGGACCGCCTCGGCCGTCGCGCGCATCGAGGCGTTCGCGCGCAACGCGTCGGCACCCGCCGATCTCCGGGCCGAAGCGGCGTCGGCGCTGGGCGTGTGGGACGACCCGTCGCCCACCGACCGCGTCGACGGCTACTACACCGGCGACCTTACCGTCGGAGATGGCACGCCGCGCACATCGTCGTCCACGCGACGCCTGACGCGAGACACGGCTGCGGCGCGCGCCGCCATCGAGCGGCTCGTCGTCGAAATCGCCCGCGGCACGGCAGCCGACGATGCCGACGTGAAGGCAGCGCTCGCGGAAGCCGCCGGCCGTCTCGATGCGCGCGGCGCGATGCCTGCGCTTCACGCGCAGCTCTCCGGCGATCCGTCGGCGCCCGTCCGCATCGCCGCACTGCGCGGGTTGCAGGCGATGAAAGTCGGGGACAAGAGCGCGTTGATGCAGTCCGCGCTGGAGGACACGGACGCCACTGTCAGGCGAGCAGCGATCGCGCTGCTGCCCGACCTGCGGATCTCCGCGTCCGCCAAGGCCACCCACGCGGCGACGATGCTGAAATCGGGCGGTGTCCAGGAACAACAGGGTGCGATCGAGGTGCTCGGCGCACTGAAGTCGGGCCCCTCACGCCGACTGCTGACCGCGCAGCTCGACGAGCTCGACGCCGGACGTCTGCCGCCCGCGCTGCAACTCGACCTCGTCGATGCGGTGCAGACGGACGGGAACCGCGGGCTCGTCGCGAGGCTCGATGCGTATCAGCGCCGGCAGCAGGCAGACGTGCTGATCAAGGCGTTCAGGACCGGCGCGGTGACGGGCGGCGACGCGCGCAAGGGCCAACAGCTGTTCATGCGAAACCCGCTCGCCGAGTGCACGCGCTGTCACGCCATCCGCGGACGCGGTGCCGACGTCGGTCCCGACCTCTCGCGCATCGGCACCGCACTCACGCGCGACCAGCTGCTCGAGTCGCTCATCGACCCGAACGCGCGCATCGCGCCGGGCTTTGGCACCGTCGGGGTGACGCTGCGCAACGGCG
>CAYRAE010000734.1:0-881 GCA_964422175.1 uncultured Luteitalea sp.
GGCGCGGCGAGGGCCGCGCCACGTCAGGTCGTTCCACTCGGGAATCAGGTTGCCCAGCGGGCAGCCCTGGTGGCAGAACGGCACACCGCAGTCCATGCAGCGCCCCGCCTGACGGCGCAGCACGGCGGAATCGCCCGGTTCGTACACCTCTTTCCAGTCCATGATGCGGACGGGAACGGGTCGGCGCGGCGGCAGCTCGCGCTCGGTGGTCTTCAGGAAGCCCTTGGGGTCAGCCACCGGTCACCTCCAGGATGCGGGTCCAGACGACGTCGCCGTCGGGGTCGAGCCCCTCGGCGGCCGCCTGCTGACGGGTCTGCAGCACCGCGGCGTAGTCGCGCGGCACGACGCGGACGAAGTTCGCGCACTCGGCCTCGAAGTCGTTCAGCAGGCCGGCGGCCAGCGTCGAGCCGGTCTCGGCCAGGTGCTGCTCGAGCAGATCGCGGAGCATCTCGGCGTCGCCCGAGCCGAGCTCGAGCAGCTCGAGCTCGCCGTTCGCGAGCGCTTCGCGATTGACGAGGGTCTTGTCGAGCCTGTAGATGTAGGCCGTGCCGCCCGACATGCCGGCGCCGAGGTTGCGACCCGTGGCACCCAGGATCACGGCCAGACCGCCGGTCATGTACTCGAGTGCATGGTCGCCGACGCCCTCGACGACGGCGGTGGCGCCCGAGTTGCGCACGAGGAACCGCTCGCCCACGACGCCGCGCAGGAACATCGTGCCCTGCGTCGCGCCGTAGCCGATCACGTTGCCGGCGATCACGTTCTGCGAGGCGTCGAAGCTCGCGCTCCGCGGCGGGCGGATGACGATCTGGCCGCCCGACAGGCCCTTGCCGACGTAGTCGTTGCCGTCGCCCTCGAGGCGCAGCGTGATGCCGGCGGGCATG
>CAYRAE010000734.1:891-1527 GCA_964422175.1 uncultured Luteitalea sp.
CCGGAGGGCAGGAACGCGCCGAACGACTGCCCGGCGGAGCCGGTGAGGTTGATCTCGATCGATCCGGAAGGGAGCCCGTTGGCGCCGTGTGCGAGCGTCACCCGGTTGCCGAGCATCGTTCCCACGGCGCGCTCGGTGTTGCGGATGGGCAGGTCGATGGAGATGTGACCGCCGACGGCGATGACGTCCTGTGCCTGCTCGATCAGCTGCACGTCGAAGTGCTGATCGAGTTCGTGCTCCTGGCCGCGGGTGTTGCGCCGAGGCGCATCGGGCGCGAATGCCGGCCCGTGCAGGATCGGCGTGAGGTCGAGCCCGTTCGCCTTCCAGTGCTCGACCGCGCCGTTCATGTCGAGCAGCTCGTTGTGGCCGATCGCCTCATCGAGATTGCGGAAGCCGAGCTCGGCGAGGTACTCGCGCACCTCTTCGGCGATGAACTCCATGAAGTTCACGACGAACTCCGGCTTGCCGGCGAACCGGCTGCGCAGCACGGGGTTCTGCGTCGCGACACCCACGGGGCACGTGTCGAGGTGGCAGACGCGCATCATGATGCAGCCCGAGACGACGAGCGGAGCGGTCGCGAAACCGAACTCTTCGGCACCGAGCAGGGCGGCCACCACGACGTCGCGGCCGGTCTTC
>CAYRAE010000735.1:0-1525 GCA_964422175.1 uncultured Luteitalea sp.
CACCCGGGCACCGGGCACCGGGCACCGGACGCCAGGACGTGCGATAGCATGTCGGGCCATCGGAGGAACTCGATGTCGGATCGCGTGAAATACCTGCTCGATGAGTCGCGCCTGCCCACCCACTGGTACAACCTCGTGGCCGATCTGCCATCGCCGCCACCACCGGTGTTGCACCCGGGCACGCTCCAGCCTCTCGGGCCCGACGACCTGGCGCCGCTGTTCCCGATGTCGCTCATCGCGCAGGAGGTCTCCACCGAACGCGAGATCGAGATCCCGGAACCCGTACGCGAGGTGTATCGCCAGTGGCGGCCGTCGCCGCTCTTCCGCGCGCGCCGTCTCGAACGCGACCTGCAGACACCCGCGCGCATCTACTACAAGTACGAAGGCGTGAGTCCGGCTGGCAGCCACAAGCCGAACACGTCGGTGGCGCAGGCCTTCTACAACCGCGAGGCCGGCATCCGGAAGATCAGCACCGAGACGGGTGCCGGGCAATGGGGGTCGTCGCTCGCATTTGCCGGCGCCCTCTTCGGCATCGAGGTGCAGGTGTTCATGGTGCGCGTGTCGTACGACCAGAAGCCGTACCGGCGTGCGTTGATGGAAACCTACGGCGCCCGCTGCGTTGCCAGTCCGTCGAACGAAACGTCGTACGGTCGCGACGTCCTGGCGCGCGATCCGTCGTGCCGGGGCAGCCTCGGCATGGCGATTTCGGAGGCCGTCGAAGTGGCCGCGACGCATGCCGACACGAACTACGCGCTCGGGTCGGTGCTCAATCACGTGCTGCTGCACCAGTCGGTGATCGGCCTCGAAGCACTAGCGCAGTTCGAGATGGCCGACGACTATCCCGACGTCATCATCGGTGCGGCGGGCGGCGGATCGAACTTCGCGGGTATCGCATTCCCGTTCATCGGCGCCCGCCTGCGCGGCGGGCCGTCGCCGCGCGTCATCGCCGTGGAGCCGGCGGCGTGTCCGAGCCTCACGCGCGGACGCTACGCGTACGACTTCGGCGACACGGCGCATCTCACGCCGCTGACGCGCATGCACACGCTGGGCTCGACGTTCATGCCGCCCGGGTTCCACGCCGGCGGCCTGCGGTACCACGGCATGGCGCCGCTCGTGTCGCACGTCAAGGAGCTCGGTCTCATCGAGGCGCAGGCGCCGCTGCAGACCGAATGCTTCGCCGCGGGCGTGCAGTTTGCCCGCGCCGAAGGCATCGTGCCCGCGCCCGAATCGACGCACGCCGTGAAGACGGCCATCGACGAGGCGCTGCGCTGCCGTGAGGAAGGCGTCTCACGCGCCGTCCTGTTCAACCTGAGCGGACACGGCCACTTCGACATGCAGGCCTACACCGACTATCTGTCTGGCGCGCTCACCGACCAGGCCTATGACGAGGAAGAACTGGCGACGTCTCTCGCCGGCCTGCCGACAGTGAATGCGTAAGGTTCCGGCAACGGGCAACCGCACACCCGGGCACCGGGCACCGGGCACCGGGCACCGGGCACCGGGCACCGGGCACCGGGCACCGGGC
>CAYRAE010000736.1:0-1522 GCA_964422175.1 uncultured Luteitalea sp.
GGTGCGAGATACTGCACGGGTGCGCGCGCAGGATGAGGGCGTGACGATCGAGGTTCGCGTGATTCCGCGGGCCGGGCGGTCGGGGGTGGCGGGGACGCGCGACGGTGCGGTGCTCGTGCGGCTCGCGGCGGCGCCTGTCGACGGGGCGGCCAATGCCGCGCTCGTCGACGTGCTCGCGGAGGCGTTCGACATCCCGAAGCGGCAGGTCGCGATCGTGTCGGGCGAACGAGCGCGCCGGAAGCGCGTGCGCCTCGCGGGTGTGACCGATGCGCAGGTGCAGGCTGTCGTGTCTGCTGGTGAGAACACGTAGAACGGACGTTTCGATGATGCACAGCACACCGCCATCACCCCCGTTTCCCATGCGTGCCGGCGTCACCCGCCGTCAGGCGCTCGGCCTCTGCGTGGCGCCGCTCGCCCTTGCCGCGACGCGCGGTTCCGACGTGGTGTCCGCGGCGGCATCGCAGCCACCGGGCACCGGGCACCGGGCATCGGGCACCGATAGGGCGGGTTCCCCGGCCGTCAGCGCGAGCCGGCCGACGGACATCCGGATCGTCGACGTCGCGTACGACTTCGAGCGGCACACGTACCGCGCGCCGTACATGTTCGGCGGGCGCTCCGTGGATCGCGTGACGCTGCTGAACGTGCACGTGCGCGTGCGCACGGGCAGTGGCGTCGAATCGACGGGGTTCGGATCGATGACGCTCGGCAACGCGTGGGCGTATCCGAAGGCGTCGCAGGACGAGGGACTCGACGCGATGATGGCGCTCGCCGAGTCGTGCCGTACGCTCACCGCGGCGTGCGACGACGTGGGACATCCACTCGATCTCTGGCGGGTACTCGAACCGGCGTACCTGCGCGCCGCTGTCGACCTCACGCGCACGCGCGCGCTGGCGAACCCGATCCCGCCGCTGTGTACGCTCGTCGTGGCCAGTCCCTTCGACGCCGCGATTCACGACGCCTACGGCAAGGCGTTCGGCGTCAGCAGCTACGCCACGTACTCGAAGGCGCACGTGCGCCACGACCTCTCGCGCGATCTCGGTCCGCGCTTCGCCGGTGAATACCTCGATCGCTACGTGCCCGTTGCGCCGCGCGCCGAGACGCCCGTCTTCCATTCGGTTGGCGCGAGCGACGCCATCGAGGCCTCCGACGTGAAGACGCGCCTCGACGATGGGCTGCCGAACACGCTGGCGGAGTGGATCGCGCGCGACGGCCTGACGCACTTCAAGATCAAGTTGAACGGCGGCAACGAGGCGCAGGACTTCGATCGCATCACGCGGATCGATCGCGTGGCGCGCGAGGCGATGACCGCCAGGCGCGTCGACGACTGGAACTACCTGCTCGACTTCAACGAGGGGTGTCCGAACGTGGAGTACCTGCTCGCGCTGCTGCGCAAGGTGCGCGAGGCGACGCCGGACGGGTTCCGTCGCATCAAGTACGTGGAACAGCCGACGTCGCGCGACCTCGCCAGCGATCGCGCCAACGTCATGCACGAGGCCTCGAAGCTCCTCCCCGTCGTCGTCGA
>CAYRAE010000737.1:0-1520 GCA_964422175.1 uncultured Luteitalea sp.
GTTCGAATCCCTGCCTCCCAGCCAAGCTCTGCCGCAAGGCCACACTTCTCCTTGTTTGTAGAACGCACTTTCGCCGGCAAACCTTTCAGCAGCCCTGGTTTCACTTGACCGGCATCTACGGTGCGCCGGCCTGCGACTCTGCTCCTGACGACAGAAACCGGTCGATCTCCTCGACCGTGCTGCGCGCTGTGCGGCCGACAGCGATCAGGGTGGCTGAGGCATAACCCGTCCAGTCACCGTATCCGACCAGCCATAGGCGGCATTCCTCAACGGCCCGCGTCCCGCTGACTCGCACCCGACCGTTGTTGAGGATCCCCAGCGGCGCGAGATGCGAGACCGCCGGGCGAAACCCGGTGCACCAGATGACCGCGTCCACATCCATCGTGGTGCCATCGGCCCACGACACTCCCGACGTGGTGAAGCGGGCGAACGGCTCACGCGCCACAAGCACGCCGCGCGACCGCGCATCAACCACCGGCGGGACCATGACGATGTCGCCCAGTCCGCCGTCTGCGGCCGGCACGGGGCGCCCCTCCTGCTGCGCCCTCCAGCGCTCCGACGCACGACGGAACAGGACGCTGCCGTCCACATCATCCGGAAGGAAGGTCGGACGCCGCTCCGTCACCCACGTTGTGTCCGCGACGGTCGACACCTCCGCGAGGATCTGCGCTCCGGAGTTCCCGCCGCCGACGACAAGCACTCGCTGGCCCGCGAAGGGCGCAGGCCCCGCGTAGTCCGCCGAGTGCAGCTGCGTGCCGGCGAAGATCTCGCGACCGGGATAACCCGGGACGAATGGGGCTCGCCACGTTCCGGTGGCGCTGACCACGGCGCGAGCAAGCCAGGATCGCTCCACCGACCGCACCTCCAAGCGATCGCCGGCGCGTTCTACGGCGTCCACACGGACGGGACGGCGCACAGGGATCTGATAGCGCTCCTCGTAGCGAGCCAGGTAATCGATGATGTGATCGCGCGTGGGGAAGCCGCCGCTCACCGGCGGCATCGGCCATCCGGAGAGGGAGCTGACCTGGGCCGGAGAGAACAGCCCGAGCGACGGCCACCCATGCCGCCATGCTCCGCCAGGCGCATCTTCCGCGTCGAGCAGCACATACGACCATGGGGTCCGCCGCAGAAAATACGCCACCGAGAGTGCGGCCTGGCCGCCGCCGATGACCACGACGTCGAGGGCGTCGCCGGTGTCGCTGTGAGCGCTCACGCCGGGTTGATGGCGGCAGCCCCGCCGGTTTCGATGTCCACCGCGAACTTGTCGGGCAGATCGGTGGCCCGGATCGCGGCGGCCTCGCTGGCCACGTCATACGGCACCCGGATGAACTCCACGGGATCCGCTCGGTTCGACGGGTCGAGCACGATGTAACAGGCGCGCCAGTCGCCATCCTTCGGCTTGCCCACCGACCCCGCGTTCACGAACAGCACATCGTCGACGAGCTTCGTGTACGGCTTGTGCGTATGGCCGAACACGATGATGTCCGCGTTCGATGAGGCCGCGAGTCGCTGGAAGCTCG
>CAYRAE010000738.1:0-1511 GCA_964422175.1 uncultured Luteitalea sp.
GTGTCGTGTTCGAACTTCTTGACGTAATGCCTGTCGCTGCGCGCGAACACCTTCCAGTCGACGGTGCCCGGATCGTCGCCGGGGATGTACTGCCGGTACTCGGCGAACTCCACGCTCGATCCGCGGAACGGGCTGCGGTGCAGGCCGAGCAGCAGGCCCTCGACGATCGTGCGTGCCTTCAACTCGAGCGTGCCCAGCCCTGCCACGACCTCCGGCGACAGGAAGCGCGACGGACCTGGCACGGTCGCGGCCACGTCAGACGAGCCCGCTCGCCGGTGGCGAGACGCGTTCGAGCAGCCGCGCGACGATCGCGTCGGTGGTCAGCCCTTCGGACTCGGCCTGGAAGTTGATGAGGACGCGATGGCGGAAGACGGGGGCCGCCAGCGTGCGGATGTCGTCGGGCGTGATGAACGCGCGGCCGAGCGTGAGCGCGCGCGCCTTGGCGCCGAGCACGAGCGCCTGCGACGCGCGCAGGCCGGCGCCCCATTTCACGTACTTCTTCACGAAGTCGGGCACGCCGGGCTCGGTGGGACGCGTGGCCGCCGACAACCGCACCGCGTAGCGCGCCACGTCCTCCGCCACGACCACATGTCGCACGAGCTGCTGGATCTGCAGGATGTCGTCGCGCGAGAGCACGCGCCGCGGCGTCTCGTGCGCCACGCCCGTGGTCTGCGTCACCACCTTCACCTCATCGTCTTCGGGCAGGTACGTCATGACGATGTTGAAGAGGAAGCGATCGAGCTGCGCTTCGGGCAGGGGGTAGGTGCCTTCGAGTTCGATCGGGTTCTGCGTGGCGAGCACGAAGAACGGCGGATCGAGCGCATAGCTCCGGCCGGCGGCCGTGACGCGTCCCTCCTGCATGGCTTCGAGCAGTGCCGCCTGGGTCTTGGGTGGCGTGCGATTGATCTCGTCGGCGAGCAGGAGCTGTGTGAAGACGGGACCGGGCACGAAGCGCAGCGCGCGGATGCCGTCGGTTTCGTCGAGGACCTCGGTGCCCGTGATGTCCGACGGCATGAGGTCGGGCGTGAACTGGATGCGCCTGAAGCCGAGATCGAGGATCTGCGCGAGCGTGCGCACGAGCAGCGTCTTGGCGAGCCCCGGCACGCCCGTGAGCAGACAGTGCCCTCCGGCGAACAACGCCGCGAGCACGAGGTCGACCGACGCCTCCTGCCCGACCACGACCTTGCGCAGTTCGTGGAGCACACGGGTACGGCTGTCGGCCACGCGGGCCACGAGCGCCCGCGCCTCGTCGGCCCCGAGCGGTTGTGGCGTCTGCTGCGCAATCTCGTTCACGAAACACCCTTCTCTTTGGCCCTACCCTGGCTTGGGCCTTGGGCCTTAGGCCTTAGGCCTTAGGCCTTGGGCCTTCGCCCTGTGGCCTTTGGCCTTTCCCTAAGCCCTAAGCCCTAAGCCCTAAGCCATAAGCCCTACGCCCTAAGCCGTAAGCCGTAAGCCGCAAACATCCCCGTCAATGCGTCAACGTGTAGATGATCTCGTTGATCATCATCCGG
>CAYRAE010000739.1:0-450 GCA_964422175.1 uncultured Luteitalea sp.
TTCACGCGGCGGAACTGATGGCGCAGGCCGGCAGGTTCGGCGTCGTGGTGCTCGACCTCGGCGACATCCCCGCGTTCGCGCTGCGTGAGGTGCCGACGTCCACATGGGTGCGCCTGCATCGCGCGGTGGAAGCGCGGCCCACGGCGCTCGTGGTGCTCGGCGCACAGCCCATCACCCACAGCGTGAGCGGGGTGTCGGTACGCGTGCAGAGCCGCACGCGCGGGGAAGCGACCCTGCCGGCAGCAGTGGTGGCGCCCGCATGCCAGGCACCGTCCACCCATCACCCGCCCCGGCGCGGCGTGGACGCAGACGTCCGGATCGCCATGGCCGGCTGATGCACCGCGGGAAGTGCCGGCCCATGCCTGCCTCGCCGTAGCGCCGTCGAGGTGAGGGGCCTGCCTCGCCGGAGCGCCGTTGGCGTGAGGGGCTTGCCGCGCCGGAGCGCCGTTG
>CAYRAE010000739.1:550-1503 GCA_964422175.1 uncultured Luteitalea sp.
GCGTGAGGGGCCTGCCGCGCCGGAGCGCCGTTGGCGTGAGGGGCTTGCCTCGCCGGAGCGCCGTTGGCGTGAGGGGCTTGCCTCGCCGGAGCGCCGTTGGCGCGAGGGGCTTGCCTCGCCGTAGCGCCGTTGGCGTGAGGGGCCTGCCGCGCCGGAGCGCCGTTGGCGTGAGGGGCTTGCCTCGCCGTAGCGCCGTTGGCGTGAGGGGCTTGCCTCGCCGTAGCGCCGTTGGCGCGAAGGCGGGTGACAATGAACGCCATGACGTCCGCCGCACCTCCATCGCCGCTCGAGGACATCCTCACGCGGTATTGGGGGTTCACAGGATTCCGTCCGCACCAGCGTGAGGTGATGGAAGCGATCCTGACCGGACGTGACTCGCTGCTCGTCATGCCGACAGGCGGTGGCAAGTCGCTGTGTTTCCAGGCACCGGCGCTGCTGCGGCCCGGCCTGGCCCTCGTCGTGTCGCCGCTCATCTCGTTGATGAAGGATCAGGTGGACAGCCTCGAGGCCAACGGCGTGTCCGCTGCCTGCTACAACAGCGCGCTCGACGAGAGACAGAAGCGCGAGGTGGTGCAGGGCGTGCGTGACGGACGCACGCGATTGCTCTACGTGGCGCCGGAGCGCCTGGTGGGCGACGGCGGCGATCGGTTCGTGCGCTGGCTCGCGCAGGTCGGCGTCAGCTTCATCGCCGTGGACGAGGCGCACTGCATCAGCCAGTGGGGCCACGACTTCCGTCCCGAGTACCGCAGGCTCGGGCAGATCCGTACGCTGCTGCCGGGTGCCAGCATCCACGCGTTCACCGCGACGGCCACCGCTCGGGTGCGCCGCGACATCGTGTCGCAGCTCGGGCTGCGCGATGCGCTCGAGGAAGTCGGGTCGTTCGATCGGCCGAACCTCGTCTATCGCGTGCTGATGCGCGATCAGCTGAAGAAGCAGATCCTCGACGTCCTCGA
>CAYRAE010000740.1:0-1502 GCA_964422175.1 uncultured Luteitalea sp.
CGAGAAGTGGCCCGACAACCGGCGCTACTGGCTGAAGGCCGACGGTACGCCGCACGCGGCAGGCGACACGATCGTCCTGCCCACGCTGGCCCGTACGCTCGAACGGATGGTCGAGGCCGAGCGGCGTGCGAAGCGCCGCGGCCGCGCCGCGGGGATCGTCGCCGCACGCGATCGCTTCTACAAGGGCGACATCGCGAAGGAGATGGTGGCGTTCCTCCGGAAGCACGAGGCGCCGTTCGATCTCAGTGACTTCGCCGAGTACTTCGCGCGCATCGAAGCGCCCGCGTCGACAACGTACCGCGGGTACACCGTCTACAAGCACGGTTTCTCGAGCCAGGGTCCCGTGCTGCTGCAGACGCTCAACATCCTGGAGACCTTCGATCTGGCGGCGATGGGCCACGACAGCGCCGACTACGTGCACACCGTGACCGAAGCGATGAAGCTGGCCTACGCCGATCGCGATACCTACTACGCGGATACGGCGTTCGTGCAGGTTCCCGCGGAAGGCCTGCTCTCGAAGGCGTATGCCAGGGAGCGCGCCGCGCTCATCGATCCGCGGCGGGCGTCGAAGGCGTTCATCGCCGGCGATCCGCTGAAGCACGACACCGACGTGAAGTCGTGGCCGTACGCGAAGTACGACATCGCCGACGGGACGGCGTCGCGCGCCGTCGCGTCGGCCGGAGACGTGTCATCGATCGCGATGATGGACGCCGACGATCGCGATGCCCTGTCGCGCGGGCTCGACTCGGCCGGCGTCTCCAAGGACACCACGCACATGGCCATCATCGATGCCGCCGGCAACGTCTTCGACGCGACGCCGAGCGGCGGCTGGATTCCGGGCGCCGTGATTCTCGGCGACACGGGCATCGGCATGAGCGTGCGCGGCGAGCAGTTCTGGCTCGACACGACGCGTGCGAACCAGATCCGGCCGCGCGCCAGACCGCGCTACACGCTCACGCCGAGCCTCGTCTTCAAGGATGGCCAGCCGCTGATGGCGCTGGGCACGCCGGGCGGCGACAACCAGGATCAGACCATCCTGCAGGCGTTCCTCAACCTGGTGGAGTTCAGGGACCGCTGGTATCCCAACCCGCACGTCGCACTCGAGTGGCCCCGCTTCCAGACGCTGCACTTCCACGGCTCGTTCTGGCCGCACGACGCCGGCTTCAACAAGCTCAATCTCGAGGCCGCGATCCCGGACGAGGTGTTCGACGACCTGAAGGCACGCGGCCATGACGTCAGCCGTCTTCGCACGTTCGGCATGTCGGGCTGCGCCACGACCGTGATCCTCGATCCAGAGACGAAGAGTCGCCTGGCCGCCGGCGACCCGCGACGCGACTGCTACGCCATCGCGTACTAGCGCGCGGGCTCGAAGACGCCCTTCAGCGGATCTCCGTCGAACGCAGCCACTGCTTGCAGGTGACCCATCATGAACCTGACTCCGGACAGGCCTACTGAATCTCCAGGTGATCCTTCGAGGGCAGCGTCGGGAACGGCGCGTGCGG
>CAYRAE010000741.1:0-1500 GCA_964422175.1 uncultured Luteitalea sp.
GTCAGAGGTTGGCGCTCTGCTGCTCCGCGATGTCGCCGATGTAGGGCATCTTCCACTGCTGCCCCTGGAATGCCTTGATCACCGCGATGATCCAGAGGGCGAACCCGCCGAACATCACCGCCAGGTTCACGAACAACAGCAGGATGTTGATGACGAACCCGAACGGCAGGCGGCTCGCCACGAGGCCGACCATCGTCAGACCGAACCAGAGCACGATCCAGGCCAGACACAGCAACAGCGATTGCACCGCGTGGAACTTGACGAACCGGCTGCCCTTCTCGATCACGAGAAAGACGATCGCGATGATCGGGATGTAGGCGAGGGCGCCTGCGACATTCGCGTCAAGGCCCGTGGATGACTTGTCGGCAACGACATTCATTCGTGCTGCGCTCCTTGTCCCCGTGCACCGTGTCTCGGGAGGGACGGGGGAATCATACTCTTCAACGCTCGGAATGGGGCCGTTCGAACAACCGCTTTCCGGCCTCCTGGAGCAGCACCCAGAAGGCATACAGCGACAGCGCCGTCCCGAACGGAATCACGAACACATTGACGATGGCGACGATGAGCGCCGCCGGCCGCGCCCAGGGCTGGTGCTGCGGC
Organism: uncultured Luteitalea sp.; assembly: GCA_964422175.1. Taxonomy (GTDB): domain Bacteria; phylum Acidobacteriota; class Vicinamibacteria; order Vicinamibacterales; family Vicinamibacteraceae; genus Luteitalea. The sequence continues at coordinate 601 of CAYRAE010000741.1, forward strand.
AGCGCCCAGCCGACGCCGATCTGCACGCTGCCCCACACCAGCGCCGTTGCCGCGCACGCGAAGAAAATGGCCGCCGCCAGGCTGGCCGCCACCTCCGGCCCCTTCTGCATCGCCAGACTGACGGCGCCGATGCCGAGCAACAGCAGGGAGAGGGAGGCGAGGGCCGCGAGCCATCCGGCGACGACGTAGAGCCGGCCGAGCAACTGCACGTGAAGGAGGATGCGGGTCAACGGACCGTCAGCCGCACGTCGAGACTGACGCGTGGCCCGTACGGGAGCGCCAGGCGATAGCGCAGCGTGGTGCCATCGACGGTATTGGCGGGCACGCGCACGACGACGTAGCGAGCGACTCGCGCGGTGCCCGCGCCGGCGCACGTGCCGCACGGCTCGTCCCACACCTCACCACGCCCTCCGCAGCCCTCGCACACGGCGGGCACCTGCAGGCACAGGGGGACACGCGCGCTGCGCCGTGCGTCCCGCGACGACAGCGTGATGTCGACGGCAACGGGAACGGGGGCGTCGGTATCGGCGAAGTCGCGCCGCACGCGATCGAGCGCGTGGCGGCCCGACGGGAAGTCGAGCGCGACTTCATCCCGCAGGAGCCTGTCGGCTGGGCGCTCGGGCTCGAGAGCACGCACCAGGTGCAGCGAGGCGACAGGCGCGCGCGGCGGCACGTATGGCAGCGCATGCGCGATCACCGCCCATCCCGGCACGGCCCGGGCCGGCCGGGATCGTGACGATCCCGAGATCTCCGCGATGCGGTAGTAGTCGTGCATGTGAGGTGCGGTGCCGTGCGGCACAGCGTAGTGTGGAGAGCGCCTTCACTGGTTGTCAAGGCGTGGTCCCGCGTGCCGATTGACAGGACGGAGACACGTGTCGTGACCCAGGAATGCCCGATGTG